>DAIERN010000050.1 GCA_027346765.1 Chloroflexota bacterium
CTGCATCCCGTTCCACGGCCCGGAGAAATCGGTCCTGCGCCACCCCCGCCACCTGGCGGTATCTCCTTCGGCAAAGGGAGACGACGCCCGCCACCTCCTCGTGCTCCGCGCAGGCCGCCGCTCCCTGTTCGACGAGGCGCTGCTGGCGGTAGCCAAGGTCCCTGCGCTCGATCGCCAGCATGTGGCTGACTACGCGCGCAGCCGCTTCTCGACTGAGCGCATGGTTTCGCAGTACGAGGCGGCTTATGCGACGGTGATGGCCGCCAAGGCAGCCCCACCGACGGCACAGACCGAGCCGGCACCCACGGGCCGGCTCCGCATCGTTGACCCGGCCGAAGAGCTGGGCGAGCCCGCCTAAGCGCAGATGTATATGGGACTGGCATGCCTCCGATAGGTGCCGGCTGCGCGAATTTGTCCGGCGCGCTGCTCCAGGCGAGCATGATCACTAGCGGAGGTGCCGCAATGGCGGGACGGCTGTTGACCAGGGCCTGATGGACGGCACTCGACTGAGCATCAACCCGTCCAACGATCCGGAGTTCAGCCGCCGCGTGCACGAAATGGCATGCGACATCGAAACGCCCGAAGAGCTCGAGCAGAGCCTGCGGCGCGAATACCCGCTCACCAGAGTGTTCCGCGGCGTGACCGATATCGTCGAGCGCTGGTACGTCTACCGCGAGGGGCGCTGGAAGCGCTCCCCGGACGAGAGCTAGCCCGCGCCGTCCCCGCCGTCGTCGCTGTCGTCGTCACCCAGCACGGTCAGCTGACGCGGCCCATCTGCAGGAATGTCCGCTCGGCGCGAGCGCCCGCGCGGCGCCGCATCGTTCATCCGCCGCCGAGTCTCGACCTCAACTCCGCCGCCGTTGCCCTCCACGGCAGGGTGCTCGACCAGTGCGATCAGTCGGTTGGCCATGAAGCGGCCGGTCCTGATGGGCGTGCCCGCCCGGGTGACCTCCGTCACCTCGACCACGCCACGCACGTTGGTTATCTCGATCCGCCGGCCGGCGCGGCGCGCGACGATCTCGAACGTCTGGGTGCCCTGGCCGGTGTCAACCACGGCCTCGACTCGATCGCCCTTCATGGACCGATTATGCGCGCCCGCCGACTCGCGCGGGTGTCCTTGCGGTCGTGGCCGGCGGCCTCCCATGGCGCAACCTTGCTAGGCGCGGACCTCCTGGCGCATGAACGACACGTACGCGACTGCGAACGCGCCACTGGTGAGCGCGATCAGCCCCACGAACTGCGGCCAGACCACGAGCAGGCTCTGCTCGATCGACAGCTGCGAGAGCGGGTAGGCCTGCGGCTCATTGGCGACGCGAATCAGGGCATTGATGTCGAACGACTGGATGGCCGGGTTGAGCGTCGCCTTTGTCGCCTCAGTGAACAGCTGGCTGGGCGAGAGGAGCGCCAGGTTGCGTTGCGTCGAAAGGTTGTTGATCTGCTCCTGGGTCGTGTTATCGCCCAGCGGCGACACGAAGCCGGCGATGATGCCGACCAGGAAGCCCGCGAACGTCGTCAAGACGAGCCAGATGCCGATCGACACGAGGGCGGAAGTCGCGGCGCGCCGGAAGATGACCGAGCACAGCAGCGCGACCGCGAGCCACAGGCCCACGTAGAAGATCGCGAGCACGACCCACACCGCGAGGCGCAGGACCTCGTCGACGTTGGGCAGGATGCCCAGTTGAAGCACGCCGATTGCGCCGACGACCGCGACGATCGCTACAAGGATCACGCTGATCGCCGCCAGTCCGGCCACGAACTTGCCGTTGATGACGTCGTCACGGTGGATGGGCTGCGACACCAGCCGGGGCAGCGTCCCTTCAGAGCGCTCGCCGTTCACGCCGTCGAAGCCGAAGGCGATGCCGAGCAGCGGCGCCAGCAGCGAGACGAAGAACACGAAGGTGAAGCCGGGCGAGTTCTGGGGGCTGTAGAAGAAGAGGTACAGGAACAGCGACGGCTGATCGGAAGCATCGGGCGCGACGCCCTTGAGCAGACCGGCCGTCGAGTACACCGCGGCCCCAGCGGCCAGCGTCAGGATGACCGTCAGCACCAGGAAGCGGATGCTCGAGATGTGGTCGGCGAACTCCTTGGCGGCGATCACCCGCCAGCCAGCCGGGATGTCCGCCGGACGCGCGGCCTTTGGCGCGGTTTGCGCCTTGGCCGGCTGACTGGACTGGAGCGGCTGCTCGGAGCGGATGTTCTTGCGCTTGCGGCCGCGCGCGGCGGCGCCGGAAGCGGTCAGCGAGATGCTTTGTCCGGTCATGCCGTGGCCCCTTCCGCAACGTAGCCGGCGAAGTAGCGCCGATAGATCTCGTCGAGCTCGTCGCCGCGCCGGCGCAGGTGGTACGGCGGATGGCCCGCCTCCACCAGTGCGCGGGCAAGGTCCGCCCGAACGTCACGCTTGGCTTTGACGACCCACATTCGTGGATCGCGCTCGTCCTTTTCGACGCTGGTCACACCGCTGACCTTTTCGGCGATCGCCTTGACGCCCTCAGCGGGGGGTGGCGCGGCGACCTCGATCTCGATCGGACCGCTGGCGGCAAGCGAGCTGGATAGCTTGTCCATGGCGCCCGAGGCAACAAGCCGGCCGGCCACGAAGATGCCGACCGTGTCGCACACCTGCTGCACCTGGTGCAACAGGTGGCTGGCCAGCAGCACGGCGGCGCCGTCGTTGGCCAGCTCGCGGATGAGCGCCAGCACCTCTTCGACGCCGGCGGGGTCAATGGCGGTGGTCGGCTCATCGAGAATGACGATCGACGGCCGTTTGATCATCACGTCGGCGAGGCCCAGGCGCTGCTTCATGCCGCGCGAGTAGGTGTCGACGCGCTTGTTGGCCGCGTCCGTCAGGCCGACGCGCTCCATCAGCTCGTCGATGTGCGACTCAGCGGCCTTGCGGCTTACGCCGTTGAGGCGCGCCGTGTAGCGCAGATTCTGGCGACCGGTGAGGCCACCGTAGAAGCCCACCGAGTCCGGCATGTACCCGACCCGGCGCTTGACCGCGATGGGGTCGCGCGCCGGATCCATGTCGAGCACTCGCGCCGTCCCTGACGTGGGCTCGGACAAGCCGAGCAGCATCAGGATGGTCGTGGTCTTGCCCGCACCGTTTGGTCCCAGCAGGCCGAACACCTCGCCCGGGCGCACCTGCAGGTCGAGCTTGTCGACCGCCGTGAAATCGCCGTACTTCTTGGTCAGAGCACGGGTCTTGATTGCCGGTTGCGCTTGACCGGATGTCTTTGGAACGAGCGGATCAGCGACGGCCATAGCGCTGGAAGACGAAGAACAGGCCGGCCGCGACGACGATCAGGATGCCGATACCGATGAGCAGGCCGACCGGCGATGTGTCGACCGTGGTCCGCACATCGACGCTATCGGCCGCGCTGGTCTCGTCCGTCGAGGTCGCTCGGATGGTCAGGTTGTAGTCGCCGGCGACGGCATTGGCAGGCGGCTGAATGGTCACGAGGACCTGCGCCGTGTTGCCTGTGCTGCCGGCCGGGATGCTGGCGATCGTGTCCTGGTCGAAGGTGACCTTCCAGCCGCGCGGCGGCGTAGACGTCATCTTGACGTTGGTCAGCGGCGCCGAACCGGTGTTGGTGATGACCACCGTCAGCGTGCTCGTGCCGCCAGCGGTCGCATTGGCGTTGAGGCGCTGGTCGGAGGTGGTCATCGTGAGCGAGTAGGAACCGGTGATCTCAACGGTGAGGGCCGCCTCGACCGGCACGGGGCCGCCAACGGCCCGGACGGTGATGTTGTAGGTGCCGGCCGTGGCATCAGACGGCGGATCCACGTTGACCTGGATGGGCGTCGTCGCGCCCGCGTCCACAGTGGCGGTCGTCGCCTGGCTCTCGCCCTGCGGCTTGGCATCGACGTTCCAGCCCGGAGGCGCGTCCGACTCCAGGCCGAAGGTCAGCTGCTGGTTGGTGTCGTTCTTGAGCGTCAGGTTGTATTTGAACGCCGTGGTGGTCGAACCACGCAGGCTGGGGAAGTCGGTCGTGAGGGTGACTGCGCCGGCCGACTGGGCCTCCGTCGCGAGGTCGAGATTGATCGTGGCCGTGACGCCGGCCGCGGTACGGCCCTGAACGATGACCTGGTTGCTGCCCGGTGCGACATCGGCGGGGACGGTCACCTCAGCGGTGAACGTGCCCTGGATCTGCGTCGTCGTTGAGCCCGAGCTGATGGGCGTCGCCGCCGTGTTGACGGCGCTCACGGTTGAGCCCGCGCCGCGCAGGCGGACGGTCCAGCCGGCGGGTGCGCTCGTGACGGCGATGTCGACGCGCTGCGGTGTGTCAGTGACGACAACGATGGGGAACCTGACCGTCGAGCCCGGATCGGCAGTGATCGCCGGGTAGCTGGTGGTCAGGGAAAGCGGGCCATCAGCCAGCGCCACCGGCGCCAGTATCAGCCCGAGCAGCAGTGCGGCAGCACCTGCCCGCAGGACGCGCATCTTCAGCAGACTCCTCATGCGTTTATTGATTGGCGAATCTCGCCGGACAGCGGCCGGCAGGCCGGGCGACGTCTCTCTCCTCCTCGTCAGCTCGCAGCCGTTCGCCGCGCAATTGTCGCGCAGCGGGGCGTTTTTGGTCGAGCGAGCATCCGGTGGCGTTTTCTAAACCGATTCTGCCGGTTTCACAGCCGGTTCACAGCGAGCACCGAACCTTCGGCTTCGCCACATGCGCCCGATGCACCCCGACCTGCCGCTCAGCGGGCTATCCGTCCGCGATTCCACCGGCATATGCCGTCAACTGCCTACTCAGGGCGGCGTTTCGGCATGGTTCTGCCGATCAGCGCCATGAATTCCGCGATAACCGGCCGATAACGCTCCCGCGCGGGCAAAGCGCGGACGGTTGACCCGCCCAGCGGCACTGCGTTTCAACGCTGGGCTGCCGACGCCCGGCACCTCGGCAGAATCAAAAAGCCGCCCGCATTGCTGCGGGCGGCTCTCGAGTTAGCTGGTCGCGATTAGGCGGCGTGAACTCGAGCGGCGCGCGGGCCCTTGTCGCTCTGCTCGATCTCGAACTCAACAGCCTCGCCGCCGTTGAGGCGATCGAAGTCGAGAGTTGAGTCAAGCGAGTTGCGGTGGAAGAAATATTCCTTCGCATCCGACGCGCTGATGAAGCCGAAGCCGCGATCGGCGACGACCTTCTTGATTGTTCCGGTGGCCAAAGTGACCTCCAAAGTCTTCTCGAACACAGACATCGTTACGCACGATCAGTCCGAGAAGGAGTCGATCACACGGCGCCACCGCACAAACGCGGCGAGGCGACCACCTTACCTTATCGAACATATGTTCGTCAATGGCTGCGCTGCCAGTCCAGCTGGACATGGGCAAGGAAGGCGTACTTTCGGGTTGGTCGGGCCTAACCAGCGGCGTGTGTCGGTGCCGCTGTTTGCCGCCTAAGTTCTGGCAGGCCTGCGCAGCAAGTGGCAACAAGAGGCAGAGTCGGGTCTTGATCGAGCACAGCGCCAAGTCCGCGGAAGCTTGGATCGGCGTTTCCGAATCCGCGAAATACCTGTCCGTGCCCCTGCGCACGATGTACCGGCTCGCCCAGCGCGGGCAGGTGCCCGCGGTCAAGGTCGGCCGGACGTGGCGTTTCAAGCGATCGGCGCTGGACGCGCACCTGGGCGCCCCGGGCGCCCTGAGCACGATGGAAGTGGCGAGCCCGGCGACACCAGCCCACGCCCGGTGGCCCACCGACGAGGCGGCCGAGCGCATGGCCGACACCGCCCGCCGGCTGTCTGACGCTCGCCGCTGGAGCCAGCAGCTCGAGCGCATCGATGCCCTCTCGCGCCGACTGAACCGGTCGCGCGACGTGGCCGCCGTGGCGGATGCCGTGGCGAGCGAGATCGCGTCGGTCATTGACTGGCACGGCCTGCGCTTCTTCGTCGTCGAGACGACCGGGACCATGCGCGCGATCGCGCTGCGCAGCACCGTGCCGCACTACGCCAACGAGACGCCGGGGATGCTCAAGATCCGCGTCGGGCAGGGTCTTGCAGGCGGCGTCGCGGCCACGCGCAAGGCGGAGATCGTCGCCGACGTACGCGCCGATCCGCGCGGCTTCAAGATCCCCGGGACGCCGGACGTGGACGAGTCGATGATCCTCGTGCCGCTCGTGTACGAGGACGAGGTCCTGGGCGTGCTCTCGCTCACTCGACTGGGCCGCGGCGCCTTTGATGACACCGACCTGCGCCTCGCCCAGATCGTCGGCGCGCAGGCGGCCGTGGCGCTTTTCAACGCGCGCCAGCTCGAGGAGCTGCGGCGGCGCGGCGAGGCGCTCGAGCGGCGCCTGGCCAGTCAGCGCCAGCTACTGGAGATCACCGAGCGCGTGCTGCTCACCCGCGACCGCGGCGCAATCTTCGACGCCATCGCCGACACGCTCGCCGAGGTCGTGCCGCATGACACGCTCACGATCTACCAGGTCGATCGCGCGGCGGGCAGCCTCGTGCCCATCCTCGCCCGCGATCCCTACGCCGAGCAGATCCTGGCCTCGCGACCTGCGCTGGGCGCCGGCATCACCGGTGACGTCATCGACAAGGGCGAGGCCGAGGTGATCAACGACGCGAGCCATGACCCACGCGTCGTGCACGTTCCCGGCACCCCCAGCGATGACAACGAATCGATGATCGTCGCGCCCGTGCGCGGCAAGGACAACGTGGTTGGCGCGCTCAACCTGTACCGCGTCGGGCGCCGTTTTGACGACGAGGACCTGGAGCTGGTCAAGCTCTTTGCCAACCACGTCGCCATCGCCCTCGAGAACGCGGCGATGAACGAACAGCTCATCAACGCCGCGCTGACGGACCCGCTCACCGGACTGCCTAACCGGCGGCTCTTCGTCGACCGCGTCTCGCATGCGCTCGCGCGGCGTGAGCGCACGAAAGCCAAGGTCGCGGTCCTCTTCCTTGACCTCGACCGCTTCAAGCTCGTCAACGACGGCCTGGGCCACGCCGCCGGTGACGCGGTCCTGCGGGCCGTGGGCCAGCGGTTGCGCAGCAGCCTGCGCGCGAGCGACACGGTCGCGCGCCTGGGCGGCGACGAGTTCGGCATCCTGGTCGATGAGGTCGATGGCGTCGTTGAGGCCGAGCAAACGGCCCAACGAGTCTTCGACGCGCTGGCCGACGCGCTGCCATTCGATGGCCGCTCCGTCGCGGTCAGGGCGAGCATCGGGCTGGCCATAGACCGCGGCGCGCAGACGTCGAGCGCCGACGAGCTGCTGCGCGACGCCGACACTGCGATGTATCGCGCCAAGGCCAACGGCCGCGGTTGCCTGGCGGTCTTCGAGCCGTCCATGCTGGCGCAGCAGCTGGCCCGCCTGGAACTGGACGTCGAGCTGCGCGAGGCGCTGCACAGCAACCAGTTCGAGCTGCGCTACCAGCCCATCGTCGACCTGGCGACGGGCGCGGTCGTCGAGGTGGAGGCACTCGTTCGCTGGGCGCACCCCACGCGCGGCCTGCTGGGTCCTGACGAGTTCATCAAGATGAGCGAGGAGGCGGGCCACATCGTCGCGCTGGGCGCATGGGTGGTGCGCGAGGCATGCCACGCGGCGCGCGCCTGGCTCGACGCCAAGAACGTCGACCCGCGCTTCCGCATCGCCGTCAACACTTCCGCGCGAGAGGTGGTCGAGTCGGGCTTCGCCGCGGGCATTCTCACGGCCCTCAACGAGAGCCGCCTGCCGGCTGACAGGCTGACCCTCGAAATCACCGAAAGCATGCTGCTCGCCGACGAGACCATCGCGATCAACGCGCTGATGATGCTCCGCGCCGCCGGAGTGCGCATCGTCATTGACGACTTCGGCACGGGCTACTCCGCGCTGAGCTACTTGAACCAGCTGCCCGTCGACGGGCTCAAGATCGACCGCTCGTTCGTTCACGGCCTTGGTCGCGAACGCGAAAAGGGTGCGATCGTGCGCGCCACCATCGCGTTTGCCCGCGGACTGGGGCTGGTCGTGACCGCGGAAGGCATCGAGACGCAGGGGCAGCTGCGCCAGCTGATGGGTCTCCACTGCGATCGCGGGCAGGGCTTCCTGTTCGCCCAGCCGCTCGAGGCAAGCGCCGTGGCACGGGTGGTCGACGCCCGCAATGCCTACCCGCTGCCGCCGGCCAACGGCAAGGCATCCGCGCGCTAGAACACATGTTCGCCACCTGCTATCCTTGGCACTCCTCGTGTTCGTTGGGCGCTCCGGTCTGCGCCCCGGTTAAGTCCGTTCGATCTCGATCAACCAACTAAGTAAGCCCTGACCGGGCCCCGCCAAGAGCGGGAGGGCCTCGTCAGGAGTTATCACCTCGTGTCTTTCGATCAAGTAGGGCTGACGCCCGAGCTGCTCCGCGCCGTGGCGCAACAGGGCTACACCGAGCCCACGCCAGTGCAGCGCGAAGCTATCCCCCATGTCCTCCAGGGCCGCGACGTGCTCGCCGGCGCCCAGACGGGGTGCTCCGACTTGATGCGGCAATCTCTCTAGGATGCCGCGATGACGATTCCTGACACGGTTCGCTTCTGGTTGCACGCTGAGGGCGGCGCCGTTCTTGTTGCGGCCGGCGTCTTTTACGCCCAC
>DAIERN010000051.1 GCA_027346765.1 Chloroflexota bacterium
CGCCGCCGTCGCCGCGGCGGTGTCCGGCACGGCGCCGGACGCGGACTTTTTGCCCAACTGCCGGAGCAGGAGCTTGCCGAAGCCCACGCCCCGGCGGGCCAGGGTCTGCGCCAGCTGCTCGTCGAGCAGCGCGGTGTACTGGCGAGTCTGCTCGCTGTCGAGCAGCCCGTCCCGCGGGGTCGCGGCGCGCATGCTCTTCAGCATCGCGTTGAGGAGCACGGCCTCGAACTGCTGGGCCGCCGCCTGGAGCGCCGCCTGAGGGTCGGTCTTCGCCTGGCGCTTCAGTGCGTCGAGCGCCTGCGTGTCGAGCGCGAAGGCCGCGTTTACGTCCGGCGGCGCGATCATATGATCTCAAGCTCCGCGTGCAGCGCGCCCGCCGCCTTCATCGCCTGCAGGATCGCGAGCAGGTCGTGCGGCGTCGCGCCGATCGCGTTCAGCGCGCGCACCACGTCGCTCAGCGAGACGCTGCGCGGAATCATGGTGAGCCTGCCGCGCTCGGACTGCACCTGGACCTGCGCCTGCTCGGCTTGCACCGTCTGGCCCTGGGTCGAGAACGGCGCCGGCTGGCTGATCACCGGCTGGCTGCTGATGATCACGGAGAGGTTGCCGTGCGCCACGGCGCAGGCGTCGACCGTGACGGACTGGTTCATGACGATCGATCCGGTGCGCGGATTGAGGATCACCTTGGCAGCGCTGCGGGCCGGCCGCACCTCGAGGTTCTCGACCTGCGCGAGGAACGCGACGCGAGCCTCGGGGCCCGCCGGGGCACGCACCTGGATCGCGCGGCCGTCCAGCGCGCTGGCCGTGCCCGGCGCGAATGCGCCGTTGATCGCGTCGACGATGCGCTGCGCGGTCATGAAGTCCGTGGAGTTCAGGTCGAGCCGGATGTAGCCCGCGCCGCCCAGCGCGCTCGGCACCGCGCGCTCGACCGTGGCGCCTCCGGCGATGCGCCCGACGCTGAGGTGGTTCACCTGCACGCTCGTGCTGCCGCTGGCGGAGCTCGCGCCCGCGCCGCCCACCAGGATGTTGCCCTGCGTCATCGCGTAGATGCGCCCGTCGGCGCCCTTGAGTGGTGTGAGCAGCAGCGTTCCGCCGCGCAGGCTCGTGGCGTTGCCCATCGAGGACACTGTGACGTCGATCAACTGGCCGGGCTCGGCGAACGCGGGCAGCGTCGCGGTGACCATGGCGGCGGCGACGTTCTTGAGCTGCATCGTCGTGCCCGGTGGAAGCGTCACGCCCAGCCGCGAGAGCATGTTGGTGAGGCTCTGGGTGGTGAATGGCGTCTGCGTCGTCTGGTCGCCGCTGCCGTCAAGGCCAACTACCAGGCCGTAGCCGATCAGCTGGTTCCCGCGCACACCCTGGATCGAGGCGAGGTCCTTGATGCGCTCGGCGCGCGCGTCGGCGACCGGCAGCAGCGCCGTGAGCGCCGCGCAGCCCGCGGCGAGCAGCAGGACGCGCGCGGTTCGGAGTAGGGCGAGCGGGCGCATGGGCTAGAACGGCAGCACGCTGAGGAAGAACCGGGCCAGCCAGCCCATGGTCTGCGCCTCGTCGATGTAGCCTTTGCCGCGGTACTCAATGCGCGCGTCGGCAACCTGCGTCGACTGCACCGTGTTGTCGGGGCCGATCGTGGCCGGGTTCACGACGCCCGAGAGCCGGATGTACTCGGAGCCCTGGTTGATGCCGAGCTGCTTCTCCCCGCTCACCATCAGGTTGCCGTTGGCCAGCACGCGGGTGACGGTCACGGTGACGACCCCGGTGAAGTCGTTGCTGCTCGAGCTGCCGCCCTTGCCCTCGAAGCTGTTGGTCGAGCCGCCGTTCAGCGACATGCCGAGGAAGCTCTTGCCCGGCAGGCCGTTCAGCGCGCTCACCGAGGCGGTGCTGGTCCCGGTCTTGGAGGCCGTCGTGTCCGCGCTCTTGCTGGCGGCAGTCTTCTCCACGATGTCGACCGTGAGGATGTCTCCGACGTTGCGCGCGCGCCGGTCCTGGAACAGCGGCTGGTAGCCCCGCGCCGGCTGGGCGCTGGCCTGGAAGATCGCGCCGTCGGCCGCCCGTGCCTGCGCGCGCGCCGCCGGGCGCGCGCTCGTCGGCTGCCGCACGAGCGTCGGCGTCGCGCAGGCGGCGAGCGCGAAGAGCGCGAAGGTCGCGAGGGTGAGGCGGGTGCGGCTCACAGCTGCGCCAGGTTCTGAAGCATCTGGTCGGAGGTCTGGATCGCCTTGGAGTTGATCTCGTAGGCGCGCTGCGTCTGGATCATGTTCACTAGCTCTTCGACCACGTTCACGTTCGAGGTCTCGACGTAGCCCTGGTTGAGCGTGCCCAGCCCGTTGCTGCCGGCCGCGTTGACGCTCGGCGTGCCCGAGGCGGCAGTCTCGACGTACAGGTTCTCGCCCGTGCTCTGCAGCCCCGCGGCGTTGATGAAGCTCGCCAGCTGGATCGTACCGACCTGGGCCGGGTTGGCCGAGCCCGGCTGCAGCACCGATACCGTGCCGTCGCGGGCGATGGTGATGCTCAGCGCGTTGGGCGGAATGGTGATCGCGGGCTGGACCGGGTAGCCGCTGGCGGTCACCAGCTGCCCCTGGTTGTTCACCTGGAACGAGCCGTCGCGCGTATACGCGGTGGTGCCGTCGGGCATCAGCACCTGGAAGAATCCGTTGCCCTCGATCGCCACGTCGAGTGAATTGCCGGTCTGCTGCAGGTTGCCCTGCGTGAAGATCTTCTCGGTCGCCACCGGCCGCACGCCGGTGCCGAGCTGCAGGCCCGAAGGCAGCAGCGTCTGCTGCGAGGACTGGGCGCCCGGTTGGCGCAGCGTCTGATAAACCAGGTCCTCGAACACCGCGCGCGAGCGCTTGAAGCCGTTGGTGCTGACGTTGGCCAGGTTGTTCGAGATGACGTCGAGCTGGGTCTGCTGCGCGTCCAGGCCGGTTTTCGATATCCACAGGGATCGGATCACGATTCACTCCATGTCGCCGGATGGCTGCCTGCGGGCGCGCCGCCCGCTCACGCGGTCACGTTGAAGATCTGGCTCGCCTCGCGCGCGTTGCCGGCGGCGTTGGACAGCAGCTTCATCTGCATGTCGAACTGGCGCGCGAGGTCGATCATGCTGACCATGGCCTCCACCACGTTGACGTTGCTGTCCTCGAGCGCGCCCGAGACCAGCTTGACGTCGGAGTCGGAGGGCGCCGCGCCGCCGCCCTGCAGGCTGAACAGGCCGTCGCCGCCGCGCACCAGCTGCGACGGGTCCGGGTTAACCAGCTTGATGCGCCCCACCGCGGCGATCGCGCTCGGCTGCGTGCCCGGCGGAATCACCGACACCGTCCCGTCGCCGCCGATGGTGACCGCCGCGTCAGGCGGCACCGACAGCGGCCCGCCGTCGCCCAGCACGTTCAGCCCGCTGCGCGTCTGCAGCACGCCGTTGGCGCTCACCCGCAGGCTGCCGTCGCGCGTGTAGGCCTCGCTGCCGTCGGGGCGCTGCACCGCGATCCAGCCCTCGCCCTGAAGCGCAACGTCCAGCGGCCGTCCCGTCTGCTCGAGGGGCGCCGGCGCGAAGTCCGAGCCCGGCGTCGAGTCCTCGACGAAGCTGCGCGTGGGCGCGCCGGGCCCGAACACGGGCACCGCGCGGAAGGCGCTGGTCTCGGCGCGGTAGCCGGTGGTCGAAGCGTTGGCCAGGTTCTGGGCGACGACGTCCTGCTCGTAGAGCAGCTGCTTCGCGCCGGTCATTGCGAGATAGATCATGCGATCCATGTTGCCTCCGCTTGGTGCGTGGCGCCCGCGGTCACAGGCTGACCAGCGTCTGCATCACCGTGTCCTGGGTCTTGATCGTCTGCGCGTTGGCCTGATAGGTGCGCTGCGCGGTGATCATATTGACTAGCTCCTTGGTCAGGTCGACGTTCGAGTCCTCCACCGCCGCCGACTGCAGGCTGCCCAGGCTCGCGGTGCCGGGGGCGCCGACCAGCGGCTGGCCGGAATCCGAGGTCTCGGCCCACAGGTTCTGGCCCAGCGGCCGCAGGCCCTGCGGATTCGTGAAGTCCGCCAGCGCCACCTGGCCGAGCGTCTGCGTCTGGCCGTTGGTGTAGGTTCCCGTGAGCGTGCCGTCGCTGCCGATGTCGAAGCCGCTGAGCTGGCCGGCACCGTAGCCGTCCTGGCTGAGCGAGTTGACCCCGAAGGCCGAGCCGTACTGCGTCACCGCGCCGTAGTCCATGTTGATCGCGAGCGGCGCCGCGCCGCTCGTCACGTTGACGCTCATGGCGAGATTGGTCGCACTGGCCAGGCTGCCGTCCGGGTTGAAGGCGAGGGTGCTGGGGCTGCCGGTGGCCGCGTTGCCATCGATGTACACGTTCACCGCCCACGAGTTGGTCGCGGTCTTGTTGAAGTACAGCGTCATGGCGTGCTGCTGCCCGAGGCTGTCGTAAACGGTCATACCCGTGGAGCGGTCGTAGGTGGTCGGGTCGGTGGCGACGAACCCGGTGAGCGGCAGCACGGCGTCCGACGAGGACAGGTTCACGCCTACGGTCGCCTTGGTCGTCGCGGTCGGCGCGATGTCGGTGGTCGGCACGGCCAAGTCGACCAGCGAGCCCGGGACGAGCGTGCCGTTGAGCGCCTGGAAGCCGGTGAGCTTGATCCCGTCGCTGTTGATGATGCAGCCGTTCTTGTCGAGCTGGAACTGGCCGTTGCGCGAGTAGCTGATCGCGCCGTTGTCGTCCATGCGGAAGAAGCCCTTGCCGTTGATGGCGACGTCGAGCGGGTTACTGGTGGTCGTGATGTTGCCCTGGCTGAACTCCTGCGCCACGTCCATCACCTGCGTGCCGATCCCCACGGCGTTGGCGCCGGCGCCCGCGAGCGACGCCGCGTAGACGTCGCCGAAGTTGACCCCCGACTCCTTGAACCCCACGGTGTTGGCGTTGGCGACGTTGTTGCCGATCACGTCGAGGTTCTTCGCCGCGGCGTCCAGGCCGCTCAGTCCCTGCTGGAAGCTCATCGCTTGCTCCTTGCTAGAGAATCTGTTTGACGTCGGAGAGCGCCACCGCGCCCTGCCCGGAAAGGTTGAGGGTCACCCCGGAGCTGTCCTGCGAGACGCTCGCGACCTGTCCCAGAGAGAGCGTGGTCGCGGGCACCGCCGCGCCGCCCTGCTGCGCATCGACCTTGAAGGTGTAGCTGCCGTCGGCGGCGGCGCTGCCGCTGTCGGTCATGCCGTCCCACTGGAATGCGACCACTCCGGCCGGCTGCGGGCCTAGGTCGACGCTGTGCAGCAGGTTGCCCGAGGCGTCGAGCACGGTGACCACGAGCTTGTCCACCGGCTGCGCGAGCGACACGCCCGCCGTGGCCTGTCCCGAGGCGAGCTGCATGGTGTCGCCCGGCGCCAGTACCTGGTGCCCGATCAGCGAAGCCGCCTGCAGCGCCTGCGTCGCGCCGAAGCCCGAGGTAAGGCCCTGCATGGTGGTGTTGAGCTGGTCGATGCCGTTGACCATGTTGATCTGCGCCAGCTGCGAGGTCATCTCGGCGTTGTCCATCGGGTTCAGCGGATCCTGATTCTGAAGCTGCGTGACTAGCAGCTGCAGGAACTGGTCCTGCGCGCTGCTCGTCTGCGACGCTCCGGCCGTGCCGGCGGCGGCGGCCGCCGCGGCGACGCCGTCCATGACCGTCGTGCTGGGGATCGTGCTCATCTGTCGGTTCTCCGTGTACGGGTTGCCCGGCGCTATTGGCCGAGGGTCAGCGTTTTCAGCATCATGGTCTTGGCTGTGTCCAGCATGTCGACGTTGTTCTGATAGCTGCGCGACGCGCTGATCATGTTCACCATTTCGTCGACCACGTTGACGTTCGGCATCGTGACGTAGCCCTTCGCGTCAGCGAGCGGGTTCTTCGGGTCGTAGACTCGCCGCATCGGCGAGGGATCCTCGATCACGCCGGTCACCTTCACGCCGCTGCCCCCGTCGGCGAGCGGCACACTGCTGAACACGACCTCCTTGGCGCGGTACGGCTGGCCGGTCGAGCTGGTCGCGCTGTCCGCGTTGGCGAGGTTGCTCGCCACGACGTTGAGGCGCTGCGACTGCGCGGTCATCGCGGAGCCCGCGATGCCGAAGATCTTAAAGAGCGACATGATCGTTAGCCCTGGATGGCCGCGAGCATCAGCTTGATCTTCTGGCCGAGGATCGCGAGGTCGGCCTGGTAGTGCACCGCGTTCTCCGCGAAGCGTTCGCGCTCGACGTCCATATCCACCGTGTTGCCGTCGATGCTGGGCTGCGCGACGCTGCGGTAGAGCGCCGGCGCGGGATCCGCGACGCCCGTGGGCTCCTGCTGTCCTGGTGCGGCCGCCGCGAGCGGGAGCTTCGCGGAGCGCCCGTCGAGGGCTCCCTGCAGCGCGGCGGCGAAGTCGATGTCGCGCGCCTTGAAGTTCGGCGTGTCGGCGTTGGCGATGTTCGAGGCAAGAAGCTGCTGCCGATATGCGCGCAGGTCGAGCGCGGTCTGCTGGAAGCGGAACAGTTCGTCGAGTCGGTCTGGCATGCGGGTCGCGCCTCGCGTTCGGACTACGGTCCAGATGCGGATGTGCCGCTCATGGTAGGCGCCGTGCCGCCGCGCGGTCGGTCGAGCAGCGGGGAAAACCGGCGCCAATTCCGCGCTTAGCCGCGTGCGCGCCGAATTACAGCCGCAATGTCCCGCTGTTCCCGCGCTAGGGCAGGGAGCGTGGCGACTACATTGGCGGCGCGGGCGCGCGCCCGCTTATACGCGGAGGTATTCCGATGAAGCCATTCCAGATCGTGTGCGCTGCGCTGGCCCTCGCGCTGTGCGGTGCCCTCGACGCCGGGGCTGCGGAGCCCGCGCGCCAGTCGCTCGCCGAGCTGCGCGCGCGGGTCGAGCGCCTGGTGCGCGAGCAGACTGCCGGGCTGCCCGGCAAGGTGAGCTTCATGCTGGGTACCCTGGATCCGCGCCTCGATCTGCCCGCCTGCCCGGTGCCGCCGCAGGCGTTCGTGCCTCCGGGCAGCCGCCTCTGGGGCAACACCGCAGTGGGCGTGCGCTGCCCGGATGGCCGCCCCTGGCAGATCTACGTACCGGTGGACGTGACCATCCTCTCGAACGTGGTGGTCAGCGCGCGCCCGCTGCCTTCGGGGCAGCAGGTGCAGCCCTCGGATGTGACGCTACAGGCAGCCGATCTCACGCAGCTGCCGCCGAGCGTGCTCACCGATCCCGCGCAGGCGGTGGGCCGCACGCTCACGATCGCGCTCGGTGCGGGCGAGCCGCTGCGGCTCGACCTGCTGCGCTCCCCGCCCGTGATCCGCCAGGGCCAGACGGTCACCCTCCTCACCCGGGGCCCCGGCTTCCGGGTGAGCGCCGAAGGCGTGGCGCTCAGCACAGCCGCCGCGGGCGGCCTGGCTCAGGTTCGCGTCGCCTCCGGACGGACCGTGAGCGGCCTCGCCGAGCCGGGTGGAATCGTCGCCGTCAGCTATTGAAACAGTATGTTGCGCAACGAGATGTGGGCGACGCAGGACATTCTGGCGCGCGGCCTAAAGGATTTCGGGCGCGGGCCGATAAAGACGTTGCCAACCCTCCCCAAAGGATCCGCCATTGAAGATCGACAGTGCCTCCATGAAGCCCGCAGCCGGCAGCTCGCCGCAGGCTGGCTCGGCCCGCGCCGGCAGGGCCTCGGCATCGAGCGCCGCACCCGGCAGCAAGAGTGCCGGCGTCACTCCGCAGTCCTCGCAGCTGCATGCGATTGCCTCGGCGGTGGCCGCAGCACCCGCGGTCGACGCCGACCGCGTGGCGGAGACCCGGCAGGCGATCGAGCAGGGCCGTTTCACCGTCAACCCGAACGCGGTCGCAGACCGGCTCATCGACGCAGCCCGCGAGCTGCTTCGCTACCGAAAGCCCTAGCATGATCGGGCTCACCTCGACGGCAGCAGCACAGGTAGAGCCCGATGGCGACCTCGCCGCGGCCCTGGAGTCCGAGCGCAACACGCTGAAGACATTCATGGTCCTGCTGCAACGCGAGCAGCAGGCGCTCGTGGGCGGCGACATCGACGCCGTCGGCGCCCTCGGCCCCGAAAAAGGCCTTCTGGCCGAGCAGCTGCTCGCCTTCGATGCGCAGCGCAGCCGCGCGCTCGCTGCGCGCCGCCTGGGCGCCGACCGCGCGGGGATCGAGGCCTGGCTGCAAAGCCAGACGCAGACCATCACGGCCTTCGAGGAACTCTGGCGCGTATGGCAGGAGTTGGTGCGCGACGCGCGGACGGCCCAGCGCATCGCGAAGGACAATCAGGCGCTGATCGAGTATCGCATGCTGCACAATCAGCGCGCCCTCGCGGTACTGCAGGCCGCAGCCAGCCCGGATCACGTGTACGTCCCCGACGGCGGGCTGCGACCGCTGCTCGCCACCCGGTCGCATCCCGCGGCCTAGCCCGGATTTTTCATGGGGTGAGGTCGGCGAAGTCCTGATTCAAACGTTGAGTCAATTGCTTAGGTTGATTTCAACGAGGACCTCGCCGATGACAAATTGTACTTCGAAGCAAATCGAGTTTGAGCCC
>DAIERN010000052.1 GCA_027346765.1 Chloroflexota bacterium
CCAAGGGCGGCATCCGCTACCACCAGGACGTCAGCATCGACGAGGTCAAGGCTCTCGCGATGTGGATGACCTGGAAGTGCGCCGTCGTCGGCATCCCGTACGGCGGTGGCAAGGGCGGCGTGATCGTCGATCCCAAGAAGCTCTCACGGCGCGAGCTCGAAAACCTGAGCCGGCGCTTCTTCACTGAGATTGAAGTCCTGATCGGGCCTGAAAAGGACATCCCGGCGCCGGACGTCAACACGACTCCCCAGGTGATGGCCTGGTTCATGGATACCTACTCCATGCACGTCGGCTACACCGTCCCGGGCGTCGTAACTGGCAAGCCCATCTCACTGGGTGGCTCAGAAGGCCGCAACGAGGCGACCGCGCGCGGGACTGTGTTCTGCGTCATCGAGGCTGCCCGCCACCTCAAGATCGACCTCAAGGCGGCCACCGTGGTCGTCCAGGGCTTCGGCAACGCCGGCTCAATCGCCGCGCGGCTGATGGCCGACGAAGGCGCCAAGGTGCTCGCGGTGTCCGACTCAACCGGTGGGATCCACTCGCCGGCCGGCCTGGACATCAATCGCGTCATCGCCTGGAAGGCGGAGCACGGCACGGTCGTCGGTTTCCCCGGCGCCCAGGCCGTCAGCAATGCCCAGATTCTCGAGATCGAGTGCGACGTGCTCATCCCGGCCGCGCTCGAGAACCAGATCACGGCGTCGAATGCAGAGCGTATCCACGCCAAGATCGTGGCTGAGGCGGCCAACGGGCCGACAACGCCGGAGGCGGACGAGATCCTGTACCGCCGCGGCATCTTCCTCATCCCCGACATCCTGTGCAACGCCGGTGGCGTCACCGTCTCGTACTTCGAGTGGGTTCAGGACCTGAACCGCGACCACTGGAGCGAGAAGGTCGTCAACGAGAAGCTGCACGAGATCATGACCAAGGCGTTTGGCGAGACCCTCACGATCTCGCTGCGCGAGGGCGTGCACATGCGGCTTGCCGCGTACCTGCTCGCCGTCCAGCGTGTGGCTGACGCGACCGCGATGCGCGGTCTGTACCCGTAAATCGTTACTAGCTCCTCAACTCGTGAGCCCCGGCCCGCCGCCGGGGCTCTTTCTCTGCGGAGTAACATCGGCGGCCCATGCTCGATCACGAAGAACAGTTCCTGTTCAAGGACGAGATCCTCCATCTGTCCACGGCGCTCGGCGACGCCGGGATGCTCGACAATGTCGAAGACCTGCTGACCGACGTCATCACCTCGCCCCGCTTCGATAGCGAGGTGTTCACCCTGGAGCGCAGCCTGCAGGTGATGCTGGGAGCAAGAGCCGGCACGACGCTGGTCGGCCTGCTCACGGTTACGCCGGACGTCTTCGACCAGGTCGCGGAGGTGCGCATCGCACCGGAGATCCACGAGCGGCTCGTCGCGTGGCGCGCCCGTTTTGGCCTCGCGATCGACAACGCGCTGAACTTCCTGAACAACCCCGACGGCATCCAGGGCCACAACTTCTCGACCCAGGTGGCCCACGTCGACGACCGGCGCGTGCTGCAGGGCCGGCTCACGCTGGTGCGCTACAACAACGAGCCGCAGTTCTTCGTGGCTGACGCGGCCGTCTTCTACTCGTTGATCGCGGACGTCCTCGATCGGCTGGTGCCGCAGACCGACGACGAGACGGTCGACCCGGACACGCTGTCCCGGATCAAGGACGCGATCGCCGTCATCGAGCGCAAGCAGGCGGCCCGCGACCGCAGCTAGCCGCGCGGGAAGAGTTAGGGGAGCGACTCGCAGTCGATCAGGCGCGCTGATGGGAAGCGCACGGCGAGGCTGGCCAGGGCCGGCCGATCGACCGCCTCGAGCTCCTGCAAGGTCTGGGCATCGGCCACGCTGACGTAGTCGAGGGACCCCAGGGTTGCCGCGGCCAGCTCGCGGCGCATGATCTCCCGGAGCGAATCGGCCGACTGAACGCCCGCAGCCAGCGCACCGGCCACCGCCTGCAGTGCCCTGTTGAGAGTCGGTGCCTGCGCCCGTTCGTCGGCCGTCAGGTAGCGATTGCGCGATGACATCGCCAGGCCGTCCGACTCGCGGACGGTGGGGCAGACCACGACCTCGACCGGCAACCCTAAGTCGCTCACCAGCCGGCGGATGACGACCGATTGCTGGCCGTCCTTCTGGCCGAAGAACGCCTTGTCCGGCGCGACCAGGTTGAACAGGATCGTGACCACGGTGGCCACTCCGCGGAAGTGCCCGGGCCGCGCGGCACCCTCGAGCACCTCCCCCAGCGCGCCGACGTCCACCGCCATCATGTGGCCCGCCGGATAGATCTCCTCGACTCCGGGCAGGAACGCAAGGTCGGCGCCCAACGAGTCGAGCAGGGCCAGGTCGCCCTGCTCGTCGCGCGGGTAGCGGCTCAGATCCTCGTTCGGGCCGAACTGCGTCGGGTTGACGAAGATGCTCGCGACCGTTGAGGCGCATTCCTCCCGCGAGCGGCGAACGAGTGACGCGTGGCCGTCGTGAAGCGCGCCCATCGTGGGCACGAAGCCAACGGGTGAGGGGAGCGCCGCGCGCGCCTCGCGCAGCTCGGCGCGCGTCCTGACTACACGCAAGTTGGCCTAGAGGTCGCGGTCGAGCGGGATGGGCTCGCCCACGGCTGCGGCCGCAGTGGCCACGGCGCGATCCAGCGCGCCCTCGCCCAGCACCTCGGCCAGCACGTCCGGCTGGATCGACGACGAGTTCTCCGGCGCGGGGAAGGTCCCCTCGGCAACGTCGGTCGCGTAGTGGCCGATCGCCTCAGTCATCCGCTCGGCGAGGTTCTCGTACTTGCGCGCGTGCTTGGGGATGAAGCCGTAGGTCAGGCCCAGCAGGTCGGTGATCACCTGGACCTGGCCGGAGCAGCCCGCACCCGCGCCAATGCCGATGGTCGGGATCTTCAATCGGTCGGTGATGGCCGCAGCCAGCTCAGCCGGGACGAGCTCCAGCACAACGGCAAAGGCGCCCGCTTCCTGGACCGCGAACGCATCGGCGAGCAGATGGCGGGCCGATTCGACCGTCTTGCCCTGTACGCGATGGCCACCCAGGCCATGGACACTCTGCGGCGTCAGGCCGATGTGACCCATGACCGGGATGCCCGCCTTGGCGATCGACTCGATCGTCCGCGCGCTGCGCACGCCGCCCTCGACCTTGACCGCCTGCGCGCCCGCCTCGCTGATGAAGCGGCCGGCGTTGGCCAGCGACTGCTCCATGTTCACGCCGTACGACAGGAAGGGCATGTCACCGACCACGAGCGAGCGCTTCGTCCCGCGCACCACCGCCTTGGTGTGGTGGAGCATCTCGTCCATCGAGACGCGCACCGTCTCCTCGTAGCCCAGCATGACCATCCCGACCGAGTCGCCGACCAGGATGAGCGGCACGCCCGCCTCGTCGATGACGCGGGCCGTGGGGTAGTCGTAGGCCGTCAGCATCGCGATGCGCCGGCCGTCGGCGTGCATCTTGGCGATGTCCGACAGGGTGACGCGGCGCTCAGGTTTCGCGCCGGGCCTGGCCGCGGGCTCTGGCTGTGGGGTAGCGCTCATCTGGCGGCCAATTCTGCACCCTTGGCGCTGCGCAGGCCGACCAGCCGATCGAGCAGCCGATCAGCCACCTGGCGCTTGGACATCAATGGCCACGCCTCCGTTGGGCCGTTAGGCTCGATCACGGTGACCCTGTTCGTGTCCGTGCCGAAGCCGGAGCCTTCTTGCGCGACGTCGTTGGCGACCATCAGGTCGACGCCCTTCCGGGCGGCCTTCTCTGATGCCCGCTCGATCGATCCCGTCTCTGCTGCGAAGCCGACGATCACCGGTTGGCGGCCGGGCGTCGCGCGAGCCGTGCGGACTGCCTCGGCCAGGATGTCGCTCGTCGGTTCGAGCTCGAGCGTCAGGCCGGCGCCGTCGCGGGCGATCTTGGTCTGGGATGTGCTCTTGGGCCGGAAGTCGGCCACGGCGGCGGCCATCACGAGCGCGTCAGCAGTTGGCAGAGCGGCAAGAACGGCCTCGCGCATCTCAGCCGCGCTTGGAGCGCGAATGAGGTCGACGCCGCTTGGGATTGGCGCGGACGTCATGCCGGCGATCAGCGTCACCTGGGCGCCGCGGTCGAGTGCCGCCTGGGCGATGGCGATGCCCATCTTGCCGGTCGAGCGATTGCCGATGTAGCGCACCGGGTCGATCGCCTCAGCCGTGCCGCCGGCGGTGACGACGACGCGCCAGCCGGCGAGGTCAGAGGTTGGCTGGGGCAGGACCACTGGGGGTCGCAAGGCCGGGCCGGGTTGGCGAATGGGCCGTCCGTCGAGCACCTTCTGGAGCGCCGCGAGGATGGTTGGCGTCTCTGCCAGCCGGCCGACGCCGCTCTGGCCGGAGGCGAGCGGCCCCACCTCGGGTTCGACGATCGTGTAGCCAAAGCCGCGCAGGGTCTCGACGTTGCGGACCGTCGCGGGATGACGCCACATGTCGCCGTCCATCGCCGGACAGACGATGACCGGCGCGGGCGAGGCGAGGCACGTCGCGGTGATGACGTCGTCGGCGAGGCCCGCCGCCATGGCGCCCAGCCAACGCGCGGTGGCGGGCGCGACCAGGATCGCGTCTGCCGTGTCCGCGGCGACGATGTGGCCGATGCGCTGGTCGGGCAGCAGCTCAAGCGGGTCGACCATCACCCGCCGGCGGGTGAGCGTCTCGAGGGTGAGCGCGCCAATGAAGGCGGACGCTGAGCGGCTCAGGAGGGTCTGGACGTCGGCCCCGGCGCCGGTCAGGGAGCGCGCCAGCTCGGCGCTCTTGTAGGCGGCGATGGAGCCGGTAACGCCCAGCAGGATGAGGCGGCCGTCCAGATTGCTCATGCCGAGGCCGGCACCTTGGGCTGCTTGGGTCGGGCGGCCAGCTCGCGCTCGAGCAGCGCCAGCCCGCGCAGGGTCAGTAGCGGATCGATGATGTCGACCGACGGGATGGACTGGGCCCACGACAGCGCCGACAGGCCGCCGGTCAGGACGACCTTGGGCTTGGCCGCGCCCATCTCGGCGCGGATCCGGCGCACCAGCTCCTTTACCAGGCCGAAATAGCCCAGCACCGCGCCGCTCAGCATGGCGCTGACCGTGTCCGTGCCGATGGCCTTGTCCGGTACCTCGAGCGTGACCTGGGGCAGCTGGGCGGTGTGCTCGACGAGGGCCTCGAGGCCAAGGCCCAGGCCGGGTGCGATCGCGCCGCCCAGGAACGCGCCGTCTGGCGCGACGACGTCGAGAGTTGTGGCCGTGCCCAGGTCAATGACGATCGCCGGCATCCCGTGGAGCAAGCCGGCGGCGTATGCGTTGACCAGGCGATCGTTGCCAACGGCCGCGGGGTTGTCGACGCGAACAGCGATTGGGACGGTGGTGTGGTCCGCGCTGACGAAACGGATGCCGTGCTCCGTGGCGAGCTCCTGCAGGGCGGCCGCCACCTTGGGCACGACGCTCGCCACGAAGATCGAATCGACGTCGCTCAGCGCCGCGCCATCCTCCGCCAGCAGGGCCGTGATCGTGACCGCCAGCTGGGCGGCGGTCTTGTTGCTGCGCGTGGGGGCGCGGCGCGCGGCGGTCACGTCGCCGCCACGGACCAGCCCGACGCGCATGTTCGTGTTGCCAACGTCGATCGCGAGGATCACGCGGCCAAGGATACGCGGCGACATTGCCTGCACCGCGTACCCGGCCGCGGACGGCACGTGCGAATTCGGCGTTGCGCGGCGGTTTGGACGCGCTACCATCCCCAACGTCCCAGGGCGATGGGAGAGCGCCGGGCAAGCGTTAGGTTGAGGAGGAGCGTGTCGCTCGAGCCGCCAGCGAAGTTCTTCGTGAATAGCGGCCTTGTCTCGAGCCCCACTGATATCTACAACTTGCTGCGCCCGCTGCTCAAGCAGACCGTGTCCTATCGCTACTTCCGCGGCGCGGGCCTCATCTCCTTCGGCACCGGCTGGGTCGAGCGCATCGTCGTCGACCGCCCCGAGGTCTCCACCTTCTTCACTCCACTCTCTATCTGCCTGAACATCGATTCCTTCGAGCACCTCGAGTTCGAGACGCGCCCCGACCAGCTCATCGTGTACACGCTGGTCCAGGGTGACGAACGGATCATGGTCGAGTTCGCGCCCGTCGGACGCACCACCGCCGACGAGCCCGAACAGCAACGCTTTGCCTTTCCCGCTTCATCGGACTACGTCCAGATGGAGCTGAGCACGCTCGACGGCGGGGATAGCAGCGAGGCTGCGGGAGAGGGCTCAGAAGCGAGCTGAGCTGCCGGTCTGCGGATCGGCCACGGGTCTAGGAGGGAGACGGGCGCGCGCCGCGTGCCCGCAATAGAGGGAGGAGTGCGACCTTGGAAGCGATTGCTTCCTACTTCAAGTTTGCCGAGCGCGGAACAACGCTGGGCACTGAGATCAAAGCCGGTGTCGCCACGTTCATGGTCATGGTCTACATCGTGGCCGTGAACCCGAGCATCCTGTCCGCTGCCGGCATCGACCCAGTTGCCGCAGCAGCGGCCACGGCATTGGTTGCCGGCGTGATGACCTTCGCCATGGGCTTGTTCAGCAACTATCCGTTGGCGATTGCGGCGGGCCTGGGCATCAACGGCATCGTCGCTTTCGGGCTCGTCCTGAGCCTCCACCTAACCCCGGCTGCAGCCATGGGCGTCATCGTCTGGGAAGGCATCGTCGTCACGATCCTGGTCGTGGTCGGCCTGCGCGAGGCCATCATGAACGCGGTGCCGCTCGCGCTGAAGCGTGCGATAGGCGTGGGCATCGGCCTGTTCATTCTCTTCATCGGCTTCGTCGACGGTGGGCTGATTCGGCAGCCGGTCGGAGACGGTCCGGTGCCGGTCGAGTTCGTGTACCCCAACAGCTGGGCCACGTGGCTGACCGTGATCGGGCTGCTCGTCACGATCGTCCTTTATGTTCGCAAGGTGCCCGCGGCGCTGGTCCTGAGCATCATCATCACCTCGGTCATTGCCTTGATCGTTGGTGTTACCCAGATCCCGCCCGATCTCATCCGAACGCCCAACTTCAGCACGCTTGGCGCCTTTGACCTCACCGCCGTTTTCCAGCCGACCACGCTGGGCGGCTTGGGCCTGCTGACCGCGGTCCTGACCATCTTCACGATCATGCTGGCCGACTTCTTCGACACGATGGGGACGGCCACAGCGATTACGGAGCAGGCCGGCCTGACGACGCCTGAGGGCCAGGTGCCGGGCATCGGCCGCGTCCTGCTCGTCGACAGCATCGCCGCCATCGCCGGTGGCGCTGCCGGTATCAGCTCGAACACGACCTACATCGAGAGCGCCGCAGGCGTTGCCGAAGGCGGCCGCACCGGCTTCACCGCGGTTGTCGTCGGCGTGCTCTTCCTGTTCATGATCCTCCTGTCACCGCTGGTCGTCCTGGTGCCCTTCCAGGCGACGGCACCGGTCCTGATCCTGGTCGGCTTCCTGATGTGCACGCTCATCAAGGACATCAACTTCACCGACTTTGAAGAGGGCTTCCCGGCCCTCCTCGGCCTGATCGTCATGCCCTTGACGTTCAGCATCACCAACGGCATCGGCGCGGCCTTCGTCGCCTATGTCGTGATCAAGGTCGTGGTTGGCAAGTGGAGCCAGATCCATCCGCTCATGTGGGTGGTCGCGGCTGCCTTCGCGGTCTACTTCGCTCAGACAGCGATCCTCTCGATCCTGCCCAAGTAACCCGCTCCATCCGCTGGCCGAAGCCCACGACGGCCAGCCCTTGTAGCCACGCCGGGCTCGGTCCTATCCG
Source organism: Chloroflexota bacterium (assembly GCA_027346765.1). Next base: position 7,766 of record DAIERN010000052.1, read on the forward strand.
GGCCCGGCGGGCGCGTTTCTGGGGCTGTTCCGGGCCGCCTGTGTAGCATTCCGGCCCGATGCTTGACCCAGCGCAGTTCCAGCGCACCGCGATCGACGACGGGCCGCGCGTCATCTCCGCGCAGCTGCCGAACAGTCGCTCGCTATCAGTCGCGATCTACGTTCTTGCCGGCTCGCGGCTCGAGACGCGCGAGCGCGCCGGCGTGGCGCACTTCATGGAGCACGTCACCTTCAAGGGGACGCGCGCCTATCCCACGACGCGCGCCGTGAGCGAGGCGATCGAGGGCTGCGGCGGCTCATCGAACGCTGCGACTGACCGCGAGTCGACCGTGTACTGGGCGCGCTTGCCCGTGCGCGAGGCGGAGCGCGCGTTCGGCGTGCTGGGCGAGCTCGTCTTCCGGCCGCTGTTGCGCGAGGCGGACATCGCCCGCGAGCGCGACATCATCGTCGAGGAGATCCGCTCCTATCTCGACGATCCCGCCGAGTTCTGCCAGATCCTCCTCCAGCAGGCGATCTTCGGGAACGGACCGCTGGGCCGCGAGATCTGCGGGGACGAGGACGCCGTCCGGTCCCTCCCCGAGGACCGGATCCGGTCCTTCTGGCGGGACCTCTACCGGCCCGCGAACATGGTCGTCGCGGTGGCCGGCGACCTCGAGCACGACCATGCCGTGGAGCTGGCGGACCGGGCGATCGGTCGCGGCAACGGCGTCGTGGCC
>DAIERN010000053.1 GCA_027346765.1 Chloroflexota bacterium
GGCGCCGAGTGCAACACCCGCAACCCGGCTTCGGTCCATTCGAGCGAGAGCACCTTCACACCGTGGAACTCCGCGATCATCATTCGCTTCACTGCGCCGCCTTGATTGCCGCCGCGTCGCGCGGGTCGATGTCAGCGAGAAGCCCATGACGGCGCGGCGCGCCGTCGCGGAAGCCTTCGTCACCCTCGAGCAGGAGACGCTGACCGCGATCATCGACGGCCAGACCACAAAGGGCGACGTCCTGACCGTGGCGGAGATGGCCGGCGTGATGGGCGCCAAGAAAACGTCCGAGCTCATACCGCTGTGCCATCCCATCCCCTTGAGCGACATCGTGGTCGAGATCACGCCCGAGCGCGCCGGACCGGGCGTGCGCATTCGCGCGACGGCGGCAACGGTGGGCCAGACAGGCGTCGAGATGGAGGCGCTGACCGCTGCCTCAATTGCCGCGCTGACCGTCTACGACATGGTCAAGGGCGTGGATCGCAGCGCCGCCATCCGCGACATACGGCTGCTCGAGAAGTCGGGCGGCAAGAGCGGTGAGTGGCACCGTGCGGCAGACGGCGCGGCACCTGCGGGCCGCGCCCCACAGAAGCACAGCTCGTTCCGTAAGCGCCCCGACCGTTGAGCCGGCACGCGCTCGTCCTCACGATCAGCGACGGCGTCAGCGCCGGCACACGCCAGGATGAGAGCGGTGCGGTCCTTGCCGCGCGGCTGGAGGAGCTCGGCTTCACGGTCGAGCGTCTGACGGTCCCCGATGAGATGGACGAGATCGCGACAGCGATCAGCGGCGCGACCGGCCACGCGGCGCTGGTGATAAGCACCGGCGGCACGGGCCTGGGCCCCAGGGACGTGACGCCACAGGCGCTGCGCGGGCTGCTTGATTACGAGATCCCGGGGTTCGGCGAGCAGATGCGCGCATTCGGCCGCTCGCAGACGCCCCTGGCGGACCTGTCGCGCAGCATGGCCGGCGTGCTCGCCTCGACGCTGGTCATCGCGGTTCCCGGGAGCCGCGGCGGCGCACTCGACTCGCTGACGGCGATCGAGCCGCTGCTCGACCACGCGCTCGAGACGCTCGGCGGCCACACGCAGCACGCGAAGGCACAGGAATGAGCGTCGTCGACCGGATCCCGCTCTACCCGCTCGCGCCCGCGCTGTTCGTGCTCGCCGTGATCGGTTTCGTGCTCCTCATGGCGCGCCACCTGCGCGTCTTCGCGGTGGCGCAGCCGGCGCCTGTTGGCGATCGGCCGGGCTGGTTCACGTCGATGTTCAAGTACACGATCCTGCAGGTGCGGATGTTCCGCGATCTGGACGCGGGATTGATGCACGCCACGATCTTCTGGGGCTTCGTGATCCTGACCGTGGGCACGGCCGACCGCGTCACCTTTGGCCTGATCGAACACATCGTCCGGCCGCTGCTCGACGGCTGGCTGTGGCGGCTGCTGATGCTCAGCCAGAACATGTTCGTGCTGGGTGTCCTGGTGATGGTCGGCTATGCCCTGTTCCGTCGGCTCGTCTGGCGCTATCCCCGCCGGACGACGCTATCGCGCGACGCGCTGGTGATCCTGTTCCTTATCGGCGGGGTGGTGCTCAGCGAGTGGTTCGCCGAGGGCTTCCGGATTGCCGCGTACGGCGACCCGGACGCGGGCTGGGCGGTCATGGCGCTGCCGCTGTCGTACGTTCTCAAAGGCGTGCTGCCCGCGCAGGTCCTGAGCACCTGGTACGCGCTGTTCTTCTGGGCGAACGTCGCGCTGGTGTCGTTCTTCCTGGTCTACCTGCCCCATTCCAAGCACCTCCACATCGTCACCGCGTTCTTCAATGCCGCGCTGCGCAAAATGCAGCCGCGCGGCGAGCTGCCGCAGATCGATTTGGAAGCCGCGGACGCCCGATTCGGCGTCAAGACAGTCGCCGACCTGTCGTGGAAGGACCTGCTCGATGGCTTCACCTGCACCGAGTGCGGGCGCTGCCAGGAGGCATGCCCGGCATGGGCAACAGGCAAGCCGCTCAACCCCAAGACGCTGATCATGGGCATCCGCGAGATGTCCGTCGAGGCGGAAGCCGGCGTGCCGCTCATCCCGTGGATCAAGCCGGGCGGCGGCACCGCTATCCATGGCACGGACAAGCCCATCGTCGACACCGCCATCCCGTATGACGCGGTGTGGGATTGCGTCACCTGTGGCGCCTGCGTGGAAGCGTGCCCGGTGCTGATCGAGCACGTCGACAAGATCGTCGGCCTGCGCCGCTCGCTGGTGCTGGAGGACGCGCGCTTCCCCGAGGAGCTGACCGCTTCGTTCAACAATCTCGAGCGCTACTCGAACATTTGGGGCCAGCCCCAAAGCACCCGGCTCGACTGGGCGAAAGGGCTGCCGTTCGAGGTACCGACTGCCGCGTCGGTGGTCGAAACCGGCGGACCGGATGCTGTCGCAGACCTTGAATGCCTGTACTGGGTGGGCTGTGCCGCGTCATTCGACGATCGCAACCGCCGGGTCGCCCGCGCGGTCGTGTCCTGTCTGAACGCCGCCGGAGTGAAGTACGCGGTGCTCGGTCAGGAAGAGTCGTGCACGGGCGACCCGGCGCGCCGCATGGGCAACGACTACGTTTTCCAGATGCTCGCCATGGCCAACGTCGAGACGCTCAACCGCTACAAGCCCAAGCAGCTCATCACCGCGTGCCCGCACTGCTTCAACTCGCTCGGCAACGAGTACGGCCAGCTGGGCGGCCACTACGACGTTGTGCACCACTCCCAATACCTGGCGCGGCTGGTAGAGGTGGGGCGGCTCCGCGTCGACGCGCGGCGCGAGGGTTCCGTCACGCTCCATGACTCGTGCTACCTCACGCGCTATAACGGCGTCATCGGCGAGACGCGCGAGGTTCTCAAGGCGGTCCCCGGCCTCGAGCTGCGCGAGATGTCACGCTCACGCAGCGAAACCCTCTGCTGTGGCGGCGGCGGTGGCCGCATGTGGATGGAAGAGAAGCGCGGCTCGCGCATCAACGCGGAACGAACCAACCAGGCGCTCGCCACCGGCGCCGACGCCGTGGCCACCGCCTGTCCCTTCTGCCTGGTGATGATGCGCGACGGCGTGGCCGATTCTGGCTCGCGCGGCGAGGGCGTCGCGGTCCAGGACATCGCCGAGATCTTCGCCGCCGGCCTGCCGGCACCCGGCGCCAACGGGCGATCGCTACCGGTCGTCCAGTAGCGTCCTGACCGCCGCGTAACGCTGGGAAACGACGCTCACCGCCCAGCGCAGGAGCACGTTGCCCAGACGCGGCTCGAAGTGCGTCAAGGCCGTCTGACGCCGCTCCAACGCCCCGGTCAATCTCTGGAGACGCAGGCGCCGGCCCGTCCTGACAATCGCACGCTCGACCGGGGAGAACGGCCGCCGTCGTCGCCACGCCACCTTTCCTTGCTGGCCCGCGACGAAACGCTCGATCGACTGCCGGGTAGCCGGGCTGAACACCGTGAATCCGTCGCGCGGCGGCAGGGCCGTCGCTGCGCGCTTCGCCTGCGCGAACGTGCCGCGCTTGATGCCCGCTTCTTCGATCAGGCGGCGCGGGATTGGTCGGTCGTAATGACCACCGACCCGGAATGGATCCATCTCGCTCCGATCCAGCAGGTTCGGCGCGTCCAGCGTGCGGATCGCCCCGAACAAGGGCAGCGGCACCCACGCGAAGTCCGCCCGCAACCGGTACTCGGTGATGCCCGCGCCCGACGTGGTGATAGGCGCCACCTTCTGGTACGCGTCACGTGTGCTGAAGGCGAACTCCGGCCCGCCCCAGTAACCGTTGATCAGCATGGCGCGTTCCAGCGCAGGTTCAAGGCTGAGCAGCACGGTGTCCTCGCCGGCCATGCCCGACGCGAGCAGCTCGGCCTCTGCAAGGTCGTCGCGCGACTTGTACGCGCCGCGCTCGTAGGTGGTGAACGGCATGCCCAGCACCGCCGCCGCCGCCGCGCCGCTGTCATCGCCTTCCTGGGTTGATCCGCGCGGCGGCCGTGCGGTGGCAAAGCCGACGGCGCTCACCTGGCCCGGCGCGGCGGCGGCCACCACGGCGGCGACGGCCGTGCTGTCGTATCCCGCCGAGAGAGCAACAACCGGCTTGTACGGCGCGCCATTGGCGATCAGCGAGGCCGTCGCCGCCGTGATCCGCGCCTTGTAGTCGGCGAACGAGGCAAACGGCGCCTCGCGCGGCCGCCGCGATGCCTCCACCGTGAGGTCGGGCGTGATGAGCAGGTTCTCGACGAACCAGCCGGTGATCGGCACCGTCGTCGTCGGGATCTCGAAGCGCTGGTGGCGCAGCCGCAGCCGTCCGTCGCGCGGCTCATCGATCATCCAGACCGACCGGACTGATTCGAGGAATCGGCCTGGGTAGTTGACGGCCGGGTCAAGCTCGAGCCCGGTCGCGGCGAGGAGTCCGACGAGCGAGTTGGAGACCGCCACCGCCTCGCTGGTCCGAGCGTAGTAGATGCATTCGAGGTGGTGCGTCGGTGGCACCGCGAAGAGGTTGCCGTCGCGCACGACCATGCCCGACCCGAACACGGTGGTCGACTCCGGCAACTGCGCCGGGTCGGCCGATCCGACCCAGGTGCCTTCGACCAGGCCACCGTCAAAGGTCCGCACCGACTCGCCGCAGTCGACCGTCACCCTTCGCGGCCGCACGGCGGCGACCCAGGCGAGCGGCGGCACCGTCGGCTGTCGCCGCATATCGAACTGCCACTCAGCCATCCGGTGAATTCTAGGAAGCGTCGGCTCGCGTCTGTCCCGGTGGTCGTATGTGCCGACACGACTGGATATGCGCCGACACGACTAAATATGCGGGTACAGACATGTCTAATCGGCTCGGCACATATTTAGTCGGCTCGGCACATGACCCTCTTTCTGGCGAGTCGGTAGCATCGGGCTGATGACCGTTCTCAACGAAGAGCAGCAGGCGTTGCGCGACGCCGTGCGCGAGCTCGCGCAGGACAAGATCGCGCCGCGCGCCGCCGCAATCGACGCGAGCGGCGAGTTCCCGCGCGATATCGTCGACTTGCTCGCCCAGCACGACATCATGGCGCTGCCGTTCCCGGTCGAGTTCGGCGGCCTGGGCGGCGACATGGTTTCCATCCTCGTCGTGATCGAGGAGATCAGCCGCGTCGACGCAAGCTGCGGCCTGATCCCCGCCGTGCAGGAGCTGGGCTCGCTACCGCTGCTCCATGGCGGCACGGAAGAGCAGAAGCAGCGCTGGGTCCCCGACCTCGCGGCCGGCAAGATCCTCAGCGCCTTTGCACTGACCGAAGCCGGCGCCGGCTCCGACGCGGCCAACGCGCGCACCAATGCCAAGCGCGACGGCGAGGACTGGATCCTCAACGGCGAGAAGCGCTTCATCAGCCAGGGCGACGTGGCCGATGTCGTGGCCGTGTTCGCGGTCACAGACACGGCGCCAGAAGCGGTCAAGGCGCACCGCCATATGACCTGCTTCTACGTTGAGAAGGGCACGCCGGGCTTCACCAGCCCAAGAGTCGAGCACAAGATGGGCATCCGCGGCTCGACCACGGCCGAGCTCGCCTTCCAGAACGCCCGGGTGAGTGACGCGAACCGCGTGGGTGAGGTCGGCGACGGCTGGGGCCTGGCGATGAAGACGTTCGAACGCAGCCGGCCGGGCATCGGTGCCCAGGCGGTCGGGATCGCCCAGGGCGCGACGGACATCGCGGTCAAGTACGCGAGTGAGCGCAAGCAGTTCGGCAAGCCAATCGGCGCGCACCAGATGATCGGCGCGATGCTGGCCGACATGGCCACGCGCACTGAGGCCGCACGCCAGCTCCTGTGGGCCGCGGCGGAGCACATCGAGCGCGGCGACCCCCACGCCGCGCGCTGGGCCAGCATGTGCAAGCTATTTGCCGGCGACACCGCGATGGCGGTCACCACTGACGCGGTCCAGGTGCTGGGCGGCTACGGCTACACCACCGAGTACCCGGTCGAGCGAATGATGCGCGACGCCAAGATCACGCAGCTTTACGAAGGCACGCAGCAGATCCAGCGGCTGATCATCGCCCGCGATCTTCTGGCCAGCCTGTAACCTCCGTTGCCGATGAACATCGTCGTGTTGCTCAAGGCCGTGCCCGTCGTGGGCACAGAGCGCCTGGATTCGGGGCTGCTGACCGATCGGTCGGTCCAGCTAGAAGCCAACGGCAACGACGAGTACCTGCTCGAGAAGGCGCTCAAGCTGACCGAGACGCACGGCGGCGAGACGATCACGCTGACCGTCGGGCCGGCCGGGTCAATGGAGCCGATCCGCAAGGCGCTGGCGATGGGCGCGACGCGCGCGGTGCACGTCGCCGATGACGCGCTACGCGGGTCGGACATGCGGGCGACGCTCGAGGTCCTGACCGCCGCGCTCAAGAAGATGCAGCCGTGGGACCTGGTTTTCGCGGGCGCGGACACGTCAGACGGGCAGGGTGGCGTGCTGGGCGCGGCGCTGGCCGTCCGATTGGGCATGCCCTATTTGTCATACGCGAGCGAGATCGAGCCGACCGATGGCGGGGTGCGGATCCACCGCATCAACCCGACCGGGTATGACATCCTCGAGGCGCCGACGCCGGCCGTGGTCATGGGCACGCAGCTGCTGGGCGCGCCGCGCTACCCGTCGTTGCGCGGCATCATGCAGGCGCGCTCCAAGCCAGTTGAGGCATGGACTCTCGCCGACCTTGACCTGGCGCCCGCGGCCGTTGGCGGGGGAGCGGCCACCACCAAGACGCTCGATGCCTCCAAGCCCCCCGAGCGGGCCGGCGCGACCTTCGTCCGCGACGCGGCCGATGACGCGGTCGCCAAGGTCGTCGACTTCCTGGCGAGCCGGAGGCTCATCTGATGGCGAGCCAGATCTGGGCGATCGGCGAGATTGCCGACGGCCAGCCGACCAAGCTGACGCTGGAGCTGGCGACCCTCGCCCGCACGCTCGCGACTGCAAGTGGGGGAGAGGCTCGAACCGTGCTGATCGGCGCTGGCGCCGGTGCGGCGGGTGACGCCGCGGCGGCATACGGGCCCGACGTGCTGGCGGTCGATGTCGACGGGCTGGCCGACCGACCGGTGGCTGCGATGGTCGCACCCCGGGTGGCAGCGCTGGTGGCCGAAAGGAAGCCCGACTTCCTGTTGGTCGGTGCCTCGAACGACGGCAAGGACATCGCAGGTTAATTGCTCGGACTGACCGACCTGCCGCTCCTCGCCAACGGCTCCGGCGTGACGTGGGGCGACGCCGCGCCCAACGTGGAGATGAGCACCTTTGGCGGCAAGCTGGTCACGCACAGCACCTTCGCCGGCACGCGCGGCATGATCATCGTCCGGCCGGCTTCGGTCAGCGCCGAGCCCGCGTCGGCGCCGGGCAGGGTGGAGCAGGTCAACGTGACCGTCAGCGACGAGCTGCCGGCCGTGAAGATCACCGGCTCAGTCGAGGAGTCCGGTGCTGCCGCGCCCATCGAGGAGGCGCGGATCATCGTTGGCGCGGGGCGCGGCATCGGCTCTGTTGACGGCCTGAAAGTGATCGAAGACCTGGCCGCGGCGCTGGGTGGTGCCGTGGGCGCGACCAGAGCAGTGGTCGATTCCGGTTGGGTGCCGTACGGCCAGCAGATCGGCCAGACCGGCAAGATCGTCAAGCCGTCGCTGTACGTCGCGTGCGGCATCAGTGGCGCCATCCAGCACAAGGTGGGCGTCCAGACCGCGGGCACGATCATCGCCATCAACCGCGACGCAGACGCACCAATCGCCGAGTTTGCCGACCTGTTCGTGGTCGGTGACCTGTTCGAAATCGTGCCGCGCCTGACCGCAGCGCTGCGCGCCCGCAAATCAGAGAGCGCCTAAGGGCCGAAAGGCTCACCGAAATAGGGGTCCATCTGACCCTGTTGCGCACCTCGCCAAGACGGGACGATCACGCTGCCAACCGTCTATGAACGAGGAGCGGAAGTGACCTACGTAATCGCCGAGCCGTGTGTCGACGTGATGGAGCTGTCGTGCGTCGCGGTCTGCCCGGTCGACTGCATCCACTACGACCAGGGTGTCGACCGGATGCTGTACATCGATCCCAACGAGTGCATCGACTGCGGGGCGTGCGAGCCCGAATGCTCAGTCGAGGCCATTCGCGTTGAAGATCAGCTGCCCGATGACTGGCGGCCCTACACCGAGATCAACGCGCTCTGGTTCAAGGACAAGGACGCTGCGCGCGCGAAGCTCGACGCGCTCAAGCCCAGAGCGGCGGCTTAAGCACCATCAGCGTCACGATCGCGAAAACGATCGCGACCGCGACCAGCCCAAGAACGTTGCTCCGTCGCGCGGCGGCGCGGTAGTCGGCCGAATCCGGGTCGGCGAGCGCGGCCGCGCGCCAGGCCGCGGCGTCCTGCGGCTCGGCCGCGGGCGTCTGCGCGGCGGCCGGCGTCGCCAGCAAAGCCGCGGCGAGGATCAGCGCGCGAATCACCGCGAGGGCCGGCAACCGTAGCCG
>DAIERN010000054.1 GCA_027346765.1 Chloroflexota bacterium
ACAGCATCTCCTCGACGTTCCCGTGGTCCGCGGTGAGGAGCACACATCCCCCGATCGCGAGCGTCGCGTCGACGACCGCTCCCACCGCGGCGTCCGTCGCCTCCATCGCGCGGACGGCGGCCTCGATGACGCCGGTGTGGCCGACCATGTCAGGATTGGCGAAGTTGGCGACGATGAAGTCGTGATCGCCACCGGTCATGGCCTTGACCAGCGCGTCGGTGACGCCGGCGGCGCTCATCTCCGGCTGCAGGTCATAGGTCGCCACCTTGGGACTGGGCACCAGCAGGCGGTCCTCCCCCGGGAACGGCGCTTCGACGCCGCCGTTTAAGAAGTAGGTGACGTGCGCGTACTTCTCTGTCTCGGCCACGTGGAACTGGCGCCAGCCGAGCGACGCGAAATAGGAGGCCAGGCTTGACTGGGTCTGCGGCGGGAAGGCGACCGCGACCGGCAGGCCAGCCTCGTATTGGGTCATCGTCACGACGTGCAGATCGGTGGGCCGGGCACCGCGGTCAAAGCACGCCGCATCAAAGTCATCGCCGTCGACCAGCGCATGGGTCAGCTGGCGCGCCCGATCGGCGCGGAAGTTGAAGTGAATGACGATGTCGCCGTCGCGCACGTGGCCATCGGCGCCGGCGATGACCGTTGGCTGGATGAACTCATCGTTCTCGCCGCGGGCGTAGCCATCGAGAACTGCCTCGAGCGGTGATGCGGCAGCGATCCCGCGGCCGTGGGCGATGGCGTCGTAGCCGCGCTTGACGCGCTCCCAGCGCTTGTCACGGTCCATCGCCCAATAGCGCCCACCGATCGTGGCGATGCGCGCCCCGGGGTGCGCGGCGCGCAGACGCTCCTCGAAATCGGGCACGAATCCGTCAGCCGAGCGCGGCGGCGTATCGCGCCCGTCGAGCAGGCCGTGGACGATGACCTCGGGCACGGCCTTTTCATGGGCCAGACGGGCCAGCGCGACAGCGTGGCGGTCGACCGAGTGGACGCCACCAGGGCCAAGCAGGCCGACCAGGTGCAGTCGGTGGCCAGCCGCGGCATTGGCCATCGCTTCGAGCAGCACGGCGTTCTGGTCGAACGCGCCGCTGGCGATGGCCACATCGATGCGCGGCAGGTCTTGCAGGACCGGCCGGCCCGCGCCCAGGTTGAGGTGGCCAACCTCGCTGTTGCCCATCTGGCCGTCGGGGAGCCCGACTGCTGCTCCAGAAGCCTCCAGGCTGGCGTGCGGCCAGCGCTCGAGCAGGTCGCGCCAGACGGGCATCTGCGCCGCGACGATCGCGTCGTCCGCCGGCCGCTGGCCGATACCGAATCCGTCGAGCACGACCAGGACGATGGGCCGCGGCCGGGCGCTCACGCTGCGCCGGCGCGCGCGGCGGCGGTCATGCCGGCGCGGGCAACGATACCGGCCATCTCGTCGACCTTGAGGCTCGCCCCGCCGACCAGGGCGCCGTCAATCTCCGGTTCGGCGAGGAACTCGGCGATGGACGCGCTCGTCACGCTGCCGCCGTACAGAACGGGTACCGCAGCGCCGCCGTCAGGCATGCCGGCGGACTCGGCCAGCACCAGCCGGATGAGGGCGGCCATCGCCGCTGCGTCACTGCCCCACGCCGTTCGGCCGGTACCGATCGCCCAGACCGGCTCGTAGGCGACGACCAGGTCGGCCGGTAAGCCGGCACCCAGGCGACGGAGCTCACCGATCGACCGCTCCAGCTGGCCGCGAACCGTCTCCTCAGCCAGACCTGCCTCGCGCTCGGCCAGCTGCTCGCCGACACACAGGATGGGCCGCAGGCCGTTCTCGGCGCAGCGCATCAGCTTGCGGCCGATGAGCTCGTCGCTCTCCGCCTGGTCGCGGCGCCGCTCCGAATGACCCACGATGCACCATGTCGCGAGACCGACCAGCATCTGGCCCGAGACCTCCCCGGTGTACGCACCGGCGGGCTCGCCGTGCAGGTTCTGCGCACCCACCGCGACGGCCGTCCCGGCGAGCGCATCGCGCACCGCCGGTAGCGCGACGTACGGCGGACACACGATGCGCGTCACGCCAGCCACGTCGGTCGCGGCGGCGATGTCCGTCGCGAGCCGGCCGGCGTGCGCCGGGGTGGTGTTCATCTTCCAATTGCCGGCGACGATTACCGGACGCGACAGGGTCATTCGGCTCCTTCATGCAATGCGGCACTTTCGATCAGTCCGAAAGCGCGCTGGACCTGGCCGCGCGACAGATCAAGGTCCGCGGCCAGTTGGCTGAACGTGGCTTCCGGGGCGCGCCGCCGCGCGACGGCGACGCGTCGCACGTGACGTGGCAGGCGGCGCAGCTCACCGCGCCGGTCGAGCGAGTCGATGCTGGCCAGCTGCCGGCGCGCGGCGGCGACCGCACGGCGCAGGTTGGCATTCTCGGCGTTGACGACGCGGTTCAGCTGACCGGCCACCGAGCGGCCGATCAGGCGCGACTCGATCTCGAGCGGCACAGCCGACGCACCCAGGCGGCGCAGCAGCGCGACGATCCCCTCGGCGCTCTTCCAGGTCAGCACCACACGGCCGCGGCGGAGCCGTGCGCCGACCGGAAAGCCACTCGCCGCGAGCCACGCCACGATCGTCCCCTCCTCGCCCGGGGCGAGGCTCATCTCGAGATGCGTACCCGTTGGGGTGACGCTGATCGAGCCGTTGGCCAGCAGCGCGCCGCGCAGCCAGGCGACGCGATCGTGCTCGGCAGCGGTGGCCCAGTCGAACGACGCTCCCTGGGCGGCGTCATCAAGGCGCACCGCGAGCCGGCCCAATAGCGGCGTCCGGGCGCGGCCGGTCGCGGCGATCCCCAGTCCGGCCCGTTCGGCGGAGCGACAGCAGCGCCGGGCCGGCTCGATCGCGGCGAGCTCGGCGCGCAATGCCGTGGCGAGATCGCTCAACGAACCGCTGTGGCCGCGGCCGGGCGGCGCCGCGTGATGGCGCGCTCGTCGTACAGGGTGAGCAGGACGTTGGCGAGCTTGCGCGGGTCATGACGGTGGGCGTTGTCGTCGTCAACGACGTCGCGCGCGATGAGCTGCGGACCGGCCTTGCTCGAAAGGGCCAGGTCGATGCGCACCGGCGCGGCGGGATAGTTTTCGGGCTGGCGCGCCCCGAAGTTGTCGTTGAGCAGGACGGCATCGATGACGTCGGCCATGCCGTGGCCGGCGAGCGCGTCGAGGTGGTCGGACAAGGTGAACTCTTCGGTCTCGCCCACCTGGGTGGCGACGTTGCAGACGTAGATGCGCGGCGCCGTTGCCCTGCTGAGCGCAGCGTGAATGCCCGGCACCAGCAGCGGCGGCAGCAGGCTCGTATAGAGGCTGCCCGGCCCGATGACGATCAGGTCGGCGCCGGCGATCGCCGCCATCGCCTCAGCCGACGGCTCGACCGTTTCGGGCGTGATCCAGACGCGGCGGATGCCGCGCACCCGGCCGATGCGCGATTGGCCTTCGATGACCGAGCCGTCGATCAGCGCAGCGTGCAACGTGACCGGCTCGCCGGCGACCGGCACGACGCTGCCGCGCACTGCGAGGACGCGATTCGACTGGCGGACACCCTCCTCGAAGTCGCCCGTCGTGGCGGTGAGGGCGGCGATGAGCAGGTTGCCGAAGGCGTGGCCGCGGTAGGAGGGATCCACGTCCTCGCCCAGCGGGAAGCGGTACGACAGGAGCTTGGCCATCGCCGGCTCGCTGTCAGCCAAGGCGGCGATGCACTGGCGGATGTCACCCATGGGCGGTATGCCCAGCTCCGTCGCAGCTGGCCGGACGAGCCGCCGTCGTCGGCCACCGTGACCACCGCCGTGATGTTGCTGGTCAGCTCCTTGAGCCCGCGCAACAGCGACGACAGCCCGGTGCCGCCGCCGATTGCCACCACCTTGGGCCCGCGGGCGCGCAACCGGCGCTGATACAGCAGCTCGGCGAGCGGCTCCTGTGCCGCGCGGTACGGCTCGACTAGCGCCCGCACCAGGCGCCAGCTGCCGTACAAGAACAGGATCAGTCCCAACACCAGCGGCAGCGGCCAGCGCCACTCAACCGGCAGCGCCTGGAGGGTGAATGTGGCGATGACGTCGTGGAGCGGGTCCGCGACCGGACGATCGGCCAGGACGAGGCGCAGCAGAGCGGCCCCGGCGAGAGCGATCAGCAGTAGCCCGGCGAACGCCACGACGAGCCAGCGCTTGATGCCGATGCCCGGCCGAAGCCACTGGCGGATCAGCTGCGCGCGTTCGCGCCGGCGCAGCGCCGCGGCGACGTTCTTCGCGTCGCGGGCAGGATCGTGCGATGGATGACTGCCGTTCACGAGCGTTCGAGCTCGCGGTGCCAGACGCTGACCGCGCCCCCATTCGACTCTCGCCAGCGCGCCGCGACCTCCTCGGCGATCGCGATCGACCGATGCTGACCGCCGGTGCAGCCGAAGGCGACGGTGAGCCGGCTCCGACCCTCCGCTTCGTAGCCAGGCAGGACGAGCTCCAGGAACTCCTGGATGAAATCGAGGAAACGCGGCGTCAGCGGCTGGTTGAGGACGAAGGCGCGCACTTCGGGGTCGAGGCCGTTGAGTGGCCGCAGCCTGTCGTTGTAGAAAGGGTTGTCCATGAAGCGCACGTCGAACACCACGTCGGCCTCCAACGGGATGCCGTGCTTGTAGGCGAACGACACGAGCTGGAGCGTGACGCCCTCGCGATCGCTGGGCGCGCTGAGCGTGCTGGTCAGCCGCTCCCTCAGCTGGCGCCCGGACATGTCGGACGTGTCAACGATCACGTCTGCCTGCGCGCGGACCGCCGCGAGCAGCTCGCGCTCGCGCGCGATCGACGCCGCCACGCCGCGCTCTTCAGTGTCGAGCGGGTGGCGGTGACGCGTCTCTGAGAAGCGCCGGATCAGGACGTCGTCGCGCGCCTCCAGGAAGAAGACCTGCGGGCTGATGCCGCGCGCCTGGAGCGCGCTCATCGCCTGCCGGAACGCGTCGCCGACGTCACCCGCGCGCGCATCAAGCACGAGCGCTACGCGCTCGTAGCGCTCCGGCTCGCGCGCGACCAGCTCAGCCAGGTTGAGCAGCAGCTCCGCGGGCAGGTTGTCGACGACCCGATAGCCGATGTCCTCCAGCAGCTTGCTTGCGGCGGTCTTACCCGCGCCGGACAGGCCGCTGATGATCGCGACGTGCGAGCTGGGCTTGGTGGTGCTCATTGGCCCGCCTCCCTCAGCGCAGCCGCCTTGGGCTTGTCGCCCCGGGCGACCAGTCGGATGGTCAGCTCGTACAGCAGGTACATGACCGCGCCCATCACCGTGGGGCTGTACGGATCGCCACCGGGTGTCACCACGACTGCAAAGACGAAGATGCCCAGGAAGACGTAGCGCCGGTTCTTGCGCAGCCTCTCGGCGCTGACGATGCCCACCCGGCTGAGCAGCACGAGCACTATCGGGAACTCCATGACCAGCCCGAACGCCAGGAACATGTTGGTGACGAAGCCGAAGTACGAATCGGCCGTGATGAGCGGCTCCATGACGCCCGGGATCGCGAAGCCCAGCATGAAGCCCACCGCGAAGGGCAGGATGAAGTAGGCCACGCCGATGCCAAGCAGCAGGAAGAGCAACCCCAGCGGCACCCAGGGCAGCGCCAGGCGCCGCTCGCGTGGCGTCAATCCGGGCGAGATGAAGGCCCACAGCTGATACAGCAGGATGGGCGACGCCAGCGCAATACCCATCATCAGCGCGAGCTTCAGCTGCAGGAAGAAGGCGCTGCTGGGGGCAGTGAAATAAAGCGGATCACTGATGGGTGCCTTGAGGAGGAGGATGGCGCCGGGCGCCAGGAAGAACCCGATCCCCGCGCCGACGACCACCGCGAGGATGCTGATGAACAGCCGCCGGCGCAGCTCCGACAGGTGCTCGACGATGGTCATGACCTTGCCGCCGTCGGGATGCTCGGTAAGCGGCTCAGCCATGGCGGTCTCAGTCATGTGGCGCGGACACCGTGCCGCGGACTATCGACGCGTCGCGCGTCAGGAAGCCGGCTTGTCCTCGGCCGCGTCCGAGGCCTTGTCTGCCGCGGGCCCGACCGGGCGCGCAGCGGCCGCCTTTGACGGATCGACGCTGAGCGAGCTCTCGACGTCCGTTGACGCCTTACGGAACTCGCGAATCGTCCGGCCAAGAGCACTGCCCACCTCCGGCAGCTTGCCCGGCCCAAGGACCAGCAGCGCCAGGATCAGAACGAGCAGTAGTTCGAACGGACCGATGTTGAACGGCACGTCAGCATCCTAGCACTGCAGGGTGGTCGCCCAACGGTCCGCGGCGGCGGCCAGCGCGGCCTCAGGATCGGCCGACTCCAGGGCGGCCGCCGCGATGCCGCGCGACACGTTGACGAGCAGTGCGCCGCCACGAATCTCGGCGGCGCTGCCTGCTGTTGCCGGTCCGGCGGCGAGCACGACTGCCTCTTCGCCGCCCTGCGCATCGCCGCCCGGGGACGAGCACGGGCAGGCCCGGCGCCGCGGCGCGAATTTGGACCAGCTCCTGGGGCGCGGTGGCGCCGACCACCAACCCCACCTGCGCCCCGTCAATCGCCCAGCCTGCGACGCGGCGCGCCACGGCCAGAAAGAGCGGCTGGCCGTCAAGGGTCAGTCCCTGGAACTCGGCGGCGCCCGGGTTCGACGTCCGGCACAGCACGTACGCGAACCGGTCGGTCCGCGCCAGGAAGGGTTCGAGCGAGTCGCGCCCCAGGTACGGGTTGAGCGTCACCGCGTCCGCGCCAAGGGCATCGAAGATCGCCACGGCCTGACGCGCGGCCGTGCTGGCGATGTCACCCCGCTTCGCGTCGGCGATGAACGGCACTTCCGCCGGAACGCGGGCGCGCAGCCGCTCGAGGGCGGCGATGCCCGCTGATCCGAACGCCTCGTAGAAGGCGAGGTTGAACTTCACCGCGGCTGCGCGCGGCAGGGCCGCTTCCAGGACCAGCTGCGCAAAGCGCTCTACACCTGCCAGGTTACGCGAGAAGCCGGCCGGCAATGCGTCCGGATCGGGATCGACGCCCAGGCAAAGCGAGGTGCCAACGGCAGATATGCGAGCGCTCAGCCGACCCAGGTATGTCGCCTGGTCGGTGGCGCTCATGCGCTCAACGACCGCGGGCCGGCGCGAGCTCACGGTGGCGGCGCGCTTCGCTCCACTCGTGCCACGTCACGAGCAGTGCGCTGGCGTTGAAGATCGACGAGTAGGTGCCGGAGATGATGCCGATGACCATCGCGAACACGAACGAGTGGATCGAGTCGGCGCCAAACAGCAGCAATGCCGTGAGGACCATGATCGTCGTCAAGGACGTGTTGAGCGACCGGCCCACGGTCTGCAGCAGGCTGTGGTTGACGATGGCACTGAACGGCTCGCCCGCATGGCGGATCTTGTTCTCGCGCACCCGGTCGAACACCACGATCGTGTCATGAACGGAGAAGCCGATCACGGTCAGCATGGCGGTCACGAATAGGGCGTCGACCTGCAGGCCGACAAACGTGCCCAGCACGGCGAAGATGCCGACGACCACGATGATGTCGTGCACGAGAGCGACCAGGGCCGACACACCCATCCGGAAGTCGGCGAAGCGGAAGGTCATCCAGGCCAGGATGCCGATGGAGCCCAGGACGAACAGGATGATCGCCTGCTGGGTCAGCTCGCCGCTGATGATCGGTCCGATCGATGCCTCCTGGCGGACCTCGTCAATGGGCCCGAACTTTTTTTCCAGGGCGAAGCGCAGGTCGGCCAGCCGGCCCTCGGTCGGCAAGCCGATTGGATTCGCGGTTGGCGAGGGCAGCGGGCTGGCACCGGGGCTGGCGCCTGCCGAGGCAGATGGCGCGGCGCTGGGGCTGGCTGAAGGCGCGGCGCTGGGCGTGGCGCTGGGCGCGGGCGTCGCGCTGGCTGCCGGCGACGCCGACCCGGACGCGCCAGGTGAACCGCTCGCCGCCGGCGAGGCCGATGCAGATGGGACCGGGGTCGCGACCGGGAACTCGGCCAGGCCGATCTGGATCGTCCGGATGAGGACGTAGTCCTTGTTGTTCGAATTGGTGATCGCGGCCGTGCCGGGCAGGTTCTGCGCCGCCATCACAGCCTGCACATCCGGGATGCTGGGCGTGCCGTTCTTGAAATGGACCTCCCAGACAGTGCCACCGGTGAAGTCGATCGAGAACTTGAGGCCTTCCTTGCCGCCCGTGATGGGCGTCAGCAGGATGAAGATCAGGCCGGGGATCGTGATCAGCAGGCTGAACGCGTAGAACCAGCGCCTTTTGCCGATGATGTCAAACACGCGCTGACGCCTCGCGCGCGGCGCGGCCGCGGACCGGTGCAGTGGCGATGGTGAACTCGTCCTCGCCCACGCCGAAGTAGCGGGCCTTGCGCGCCCACGGCTGGTGAACCACGACGCGCAACATCTGCCGGCTGAG
>DAIERN010000055.1 GCA_027346765.1 Chloroflexota bacterium
GCGCCCAGCCAGCCAATGCCGTGAACCACGATCGCATAGCCGATCGACAGCCCGGCCACTGCCCGGGCGTCGGGGCTGGCCAGCCAGCACGCCAGGCCAGCCCCCACGACGGCGATCAGCAGCGCCGGCGCGCCGAAGACCGGGTTCTGCTCGGCCTAGGTGCCGATTACCGCGCCCAGCCCGACCAGGGCCGTGAACTCAAGCGGACCCAGCAGCGGCGTGCGGCCCTCGAGCAGGACCGACAGCGCGGCGTAGAGGATGGTGAAGAAGCCCGCTTCCGCGGCGACGCGCAACACCGGGCCGGCGAGCGACCAGAGACGGTCAGGCCGCTGCGACAACCACTGCACGCGGCACCTCCTTCTGGCGCTCCACGGTGACCGGCCGCACGGACATACCTGCTGCGCGTGACTCGGCGATGAACTCGTGCGCGGCGGGCATCACGAGGTAGTGCGTGTTGAAGCCGCTCTCTTGCAGGCGGCGCGTGACCGCCAGGTTGGACAGGGGCGAGCGGCCGGTCAGGACGACGAGCGATGAGCCCGGCGCGACGCGCCTGGGCAGCCACGCCAGCAGTGAGGTCAGTGGCGCCGAGCATTCCATGCCCAGTCGCGCGAGCGCGTCGCCGATCCGCCCGACCTGCGTCAGATCGGCGCGCGGCGGCAGGAACACGTAGCGCTGCGTCGTGCCGGTGAACCCGGCCGCGGCGAAGCCCACAGCGGCCGCGGCGGTCACCATGGAGCGCGCCACGGACAGCGCCGCCACGCACAGGTCCTCGAACAGCGGCTCGTCCCAGGCCAGCAGCCAGTACGCGCCCTCGATGGTCTGGACGTCCAGAATGAGCATCGCCTGGCGCGACAGCGCCGGCTCGAATCGCTTGGCCTGGAGCACGCCGGCGCGGGCCGACGCGCGCCAGTGGATGGAGCGCACCGGATCGCCCGTCTGGAACGGCCGCGTCCCGGCAAAGAGCGTCGGGTCAGTAAACAGTGATCGTTTCGCGCGCACCTGGGCCAACGGTGCGCGCGCGGGCAGCGTGCCGGTCACCGGCGCCATCAGTGGCCGCGCGATGACGCGGGCATGCTCCATCCCTGGGTCGCGCGACGGCTCGTGGCTGCCGAACACCTCGGCGACGCGCAGCCGGACGGGCCCCACGTCATGCACGCCGCGGCGCATCGGCACGATTCGAACGTGGCGCGTCAGCCGCTCGAACGGCCGGAGTGGACCGGCCACGCCGATCGAATTGACGCCCTGATCGGCGCCGGGCATCCGCAGACCCGGGCCAACCGCGTCAGTCGCCCCGGCCCACGCCACGGGCAGGCGTGTCTTGTTCCAGACAGACACGGTCAGCTCGACCTCCTCGCCCACGACCGTGCGATCAGGCTGAATCGAGTGACTGACTTCGAGCGAATCGAGCACGTCGCGCGGCCAGATCTCCGCGAGCAACCGCACGAGCACGATCGCCGCGCCAATGAATATGACCGGCGGCGAGGTCAGGACGATGCCCAGCAGAGCGACCAGTACGCCGGTCGCGGCCCAGGTCCGCGCGGCCCCCGGGACGCCGCGCAATCGATCCCTCATGGCGCCACCGGGCTGCGCAGGATCGCCTAAGCCGGCTCGACGACAGGCACGGGCGTGCGCGCCAGGACTTCATCGAGGACCGCCTGGCGGGTGGCGCCGCGCAGCTCGCGATCCAGATCGAGTACCAGGCGGTGAGCCAGCACCGGCCGGACGAGGTGACGCACGTCATCGGGCAGCACGAAGCCGCGGCCCTCCAACGCGGCCCACGCCTGCGCCATGCGATACAGCGCGACCGCCGAGCGCGGGCTCGCTCCAAGGCGCACGTCGGCCTGCTCGCGCGTGGCGCGGATGATCGAGAGCAGGTAGCCCTCCACCTCCTCGGCCACGAGCACCTGTCGGACGGACTGCGCGACCTGCTCCAGGTCGACCGCCTGGACGACCGGCGTGATGCGCTCCACCTGGTCATCGCCGTCGCGCAGCAGGCGCAGCATCTGGCGCTCGTCGGGCTCGGTGAGATAGCCCAGGTCGACGCGCACCAGGAAGCGGTCGAGCTGTGCTTCAGGCAGGGCGAACGTGCCCTCGAGCTCGATCGGGTTCTGCGTCGCGAGGACGATGAACGGCTTGGGCAAGGCATGGGTGACGCCGTCGACCGATACCTGGTGTTCCTGCATCGCCTCGAGCAGCGCGCTCTGGGTGCGCGGCGTGGCGCGGTTGATCTCGTCGAACAGGACGACGCTGTTGAAGACCGGCCCGGGCAGGAAGCGGAAATTGCCGTTGTCGAGGACGGACGAACCGGTCACGTCGCTGGGCAGCAGGTCGGGCGTGCCCTGGACGCGCGCGAAGCTCAGACCCAGCGACCTGGCAAAGGATTTCGCGAGCAGCGTCTTGCCCACGCCGGGAACGTCCTCGACCAGGACATGGCCGCCCGCGAGCAGCGCGGCGGTCAGCAGGCGCAGTGGCTCGTGCGCGCCGACCACGGCCGTGCCGACCGATTCGGCGAGTGCCGCCCACAGCTTCTGCGCGTTGATCGAGGTGCTCATGGGCGCATTGTCACTGAGCCAACAACTCTGCGACGGCGGGCGCGATCAGCTCGACCCAGCCAGCGTATTGCCGGCCGCTGGGATGAAGCCCGTCATTGGCGACCAGTGTCGGGTCTTCGGTGACCAGATTGGCCATGCCCGAGATGTCGACGAACTTGATCCCGCGCGCCAACGCCAGCTGCTGCTCGATCGCGTTGAACTCAGCAATGGCCGCGCGCTGCGCGACCGGGTCACCAAACGCGTTGCCCGCCGGGGTGAGCGTGTAGTCCGGGGTGGAGACGACGAGGATGCGCTTCACGGGCAGGCGGTCGAGCAGGAAATCGAAGATCTGGTTCATGTTGTCGCGGTACTTGTCCGCCAGCGTGCCGCGGACGACGTCATTGACGCCGATCAGGATGGTGACGAAGCCAGGCTCGAGCGCGTCGAGCTGCGGCAGCTCGCGATCGATCAAATTGGCGCTTGAGTAGCCATTGACGCCCAGGTTGGCGACCAACTGCAGGCCGATCCTGCCGGCGAGCTTCACCACCAGCTGATCTGGCCAGCGCTCCGACTGAGCCACGTTGGTGCCGATCGTGTACGAGTCGCCCAGGGCGACGTAGCGGATGGCACCGACCGAAGGCAATGGTGACGGGCTGGGCGTGGCAGTCATGCAGGCGGTGGCCGCAAAACCGACCAGCAGGAGTCGGCCAATCAAGCGTGCTTGCGTGACGAGGTCACGACGACGGCCAGTGCGACGACTGCGACCAGCTGGCCGGCGAGCATCGCGAGCGCGACGCGCGGCAAGGGATCGAGCGGCAGCAGCACGACGGTCAGAGCGGCAGCGATGAGACCAACTGTCCAGGCGGGCACGAGCGCCAGCGGCCGGCCCTCCGCCAGGACCACCTGGTTGAGGCCAAGAGCGCCCAGGGCGACGATCACGGCCGCGACCGCGCCGGCAGTAGCGAGGGCTGAAACGGTGAATTCGTGGCCGTACAGCAGGCTGACGACCGGCGGCCCGATCAGATAGGCCGCGACCCCCGCGATGGCCGCGAGCGCGACGGTGCCGCCCACCACCAACCAGGCAAGGCCGCGCACGTGGGCGTAGTCGCCCGCCTCAGCCATGCGCGTCAGCGGCGTCAGGACGCGCGGCACGAAGCCGATGCCGATCAGGAACGGTGCGCGCGCCAGTGCCGCGGTCACGAAGAACGCGGACACGTTGCTGGGCGATTCGCCCAGCGCCACCACGACGAGCGGCCCAATGCCCAGCAGCAGCTGCAACGAGCCGTTGGCGAATGACAGTCCGGCGAGGTACGACCCGGGGCGCGCCCGCTCTGGAGCGGCGGTCGTGTGCGGCGCGCGGGCCGCGCGGCCGCGCAGCCACCACCAGATGAGGAACGGCACGGCGCCCAGGGGCAGCGTCCAGGCCAGGTTGCGCGTCGAGGCCGCGGCCACCAGCACCAACAGCGTGAACGCGATTCGCGCGATCCAGTCTGCGGCGGTCGCGATGCCGCTCAGGCGGTACTCGGCGCGACCACCGTAGATGCCGCGGACCATGCCGAACGCGCCTGCGGTTATGACCCAGACCCCGCCCACCAGCGCGAGGTCGGCCTGACCAAGAAGCAGCTTGTCGGCGAATAAGAAGAGCAGCGCGGTCGCACCCAGTGCAACGGCGATGACGATTGCCCATAGCACCGGCCACGCGCCGTGCAGGGCGCGCACATCGCCGCCCGCCGCGGCCACGGCGCGCACCTCGTACTGCTCGATCGCGAAGAGCAGGATGGCCATGATCACGTACTGGAGCGTCCACAGATTGGCGATGGGCGCGAACGCCGCGGCAGTCAGCGCACGGCCGCCGGCGACCTGGAAGACGTACGCCAGAAGACCGGCGACGAGGCTGCCGATCAACAGCCATGCCGTGCCATCCCCGCGCAGCCCAGACAGCATGCCGGTGGCGCTGCGGATACCGGTGGTCGGGGCTGACTTTGGTTGGGTCGGCGGCATCAGGGTGCTATGGCAGACTGGGTGCCGTCATGGCCGACAGAGTAGAGCAGGAAGTTCCCGCGTCAGGGCACGCCCACACGCACGAGCCCGGGCACGCCCATGACCACGGCCACGGCGCCACATTCGACTACAGCGAGATACCGCCGGGTTACTACGACCAGGTCATGCGCGACGGGCCGGCAATTCAACGCGCGTGGCACCGCCAGAAGTTTGCGCGGGTGCGCGAGGCGCTCGAGCTGCCGCCCGGCGGTCGCGTGCTCGACGTGGGCTGCGGTCCGGGGTCCTTTTTGGGTTCATACACGTTGTCGGCCCCGGGGGGCCCGGCGGAGCTCGTGGGCATGGACATCGCGACCGACCAGATCGCCTACGCCAACGAGCACTACGGCGCATCCACGCGGCGCTTCCTGACCGTGGGCGCGGAAGAGGACTGGCCGTTCGCGCCTGGAACGTTCGACGCGGTCACGGTGATCGAGGTCGTGGAGCATCTATACCCCGATCAGATCCGCTCGATCTTCGACCGCGCCGCGCACGTCCTAAAGCCCAACGGCGTGATCGTGATCACGACGCCCAATTACGCGTCGCACTGGCCCATCCTGGAACGAGTGATCGCGCGCCGCAGCGCCGTCTCCTATCACGAGCAGCACATCACGCACTTCAACCGCTTCACCGTCAAGCGCCGGCTAGGGGAGATCGCCGGTGAGCGCTACCGCTGGGATGGCGCCACGACGATGCACTTCATCGCGCCGTTCCTCGCGCCCTTCTCGAAGCGCTTCTCTGACGGCGTTGCGTCGCGGGTGACACCGCGCCATTGGACCTGGCCCTTCGGCGCGCTGATCATCGCCCGGCTCCGTTTGCGGGGCTGAGCGTCAGACGGCCTCAGAAATGGCCAGTTCGAAATGCTTCCGCTCAAACAAAACCATCGCCGGTACCTCCGGGTTCAGTTGAGCGTGGCCCAGAGGTCGACGGTTCGGAGAGTGGTCCGTCGGGGGTAGTCGGCGGCCTCCCACGCTCGCGGAGAACAGGCCGTTGGCCCCGATAGTTCCGCTTGGCCGGAAGCAGTGGAAAGGTGCCATTTTGGGCGAAGGGCAGGCGGTCGCCCGGACACTCACGCGGAGATTGACGAAGCGAGCGCCCATTTCTGGACGCTCGCTCCTGGTTGCCGTGTTATTTGCGGCCCGCTGGGGCGGACCGCCTGATCAGTTGCTGTCTGTGTCGGCGACGACCTTGGCGTTAAAGGTGGATACCGCGTTGGGTACCCCGCCATAGGTAATGGTTACGTCGACCGGAACGGAACCGACCGGCTGGTCGGCCGGCACCGGCACCTTGCCACCGGCGACAAACGACTTGCCGCGGCGGGTCAGGTCAACGGTCACATCACCAGAAGCGAAATGCACCGTGGCCGTGGCGCTGAAATCAGTGCCGCGGGTAGCGTGCTTCGCCTTGGCGATGAGATGGAGCGCGCCACCCGGCTGGGCGGCGCTGGCTTTTGCGACGAAGCTCGTCGCGGGACGGGCGGCGAGGACCGCCGGCGCCATGAGCGCGACGATCATCAGCCCAGAAACGATTGCCAGTGCGATTCGACGCATGGGCATTACCCTCCTTGGAACTTGGCAGCGCTACCCGGCGGACGGGCTTGCCCCACGACAAGGCAACGCTGCGAACACGGCAAGGGCACACTAGCACGAGTCGCGAGCTGCGCGCCTTGCAGCGGCCGCGGCGGAGGTGCGTCTCCGCAACGCCGCGCGGCGTAAGATTCAGCCTGCGGGGACGGGCCTCGCGAGCGGTCACGAGCGCCGCGTCTGCGAAGGGAGTAACTGATGCCACGAGCAATGTGGCGAGGCGCGATTCAGTTCGGCCTCGTGACCGTGCCTGTCAAGCTCTACCTGGCGACTGAGGCGCGCGGCGGAATCTCGTTCAACCTGCTCCACAAGACGGACATGGAGCGGATCCAGATGAAGATCCACTGCCCGGTCCACGGCGAGATTCCGCGCAGCGAGACGGTCCGCGGCTACGAGTACGCCAAGGGCCAGTACGTGGTCATCGAAGAGTCCGACTTCGACGCCGTGCCGCTCAAGACGGTTCGCGCCATCGAGATCGAGCAGTTCGTCGAGGCCTCGCGCGACTCGGCTACGACCTTCGTCAAGCAGGCCTACTACCTCGAACCCGACCCAGTCGGCCGCAAGGCGTTTTACCTCCTCAAGGAAGTGCTCGCCGACGAGGGCCTGTCCGCGATCTGCAAGATCGTGCTCAAGGACCGCGAGGCGCTGGCCGCACTCAATCCTTATTCCAACACGATGCTCCTCTCGACGCTGTACTGGCCCGATGAGGTCCGATCCACCGCCGAGCTGGACCTGCCCGACGAGGACTTCAAGTTCAAGCCGGCGGAGAAGCAGATGGCCAAGCAGCTGGTCGCGGCGATGCGCGGCGAGTTCGACCCGGCCAACTACGAGGACGAGTACCGCAAGGCGCTCGTCGCGGTGATTGAGGCCAAGGTCGACGGGCAGCCGGTTGAGGCGCCCAGAGTGGCGGAGAGGCCGACCAAGATCGCCGATCTCATGAGCGTTCTGGAGGCATCGGTTGCGGCGGCACGCGAGGCGAAGGCCGGCCGCGGCGCGGCGACCACGAAGCCCGCGGCGAGGAAGGCCGCGGCGGCCAAGTCGGCGACGAAGTCGGCCGCGAAGGCAAACGCCGCGGCTGCTGAGGCCAAGCCCAAGGCCAAGCGAAAGGCCGCTTGACGGGGTCGAAATCCGCGGCAGAGCAGCTGCCGCTCAGCATCGAGGCGGACGCGCGGCGCGCCCTCCCCGATCGGCTGCGGCCCATGTTGCCCGTCGCCTTGGACGCGCCGTTCGACGATCCCGACTGGTTCTTCGAGCCGTGGTGGCCGGGCACGTCTGCGCTCGCCTGGGTCACCGACTTCCACGCGCGTTTCCAGATCGACCACCTGGCGGATCCCGCGGCGGCTTTCCCCGAGCTGGCGCAGATGGGCGCCGACTTTGGGCATGACCAGCTGATCGTCGAGGGGACGCTGCTCGTGTTGGACGACGAGGGCCGGCCCGACAGCGAGCTGTTGCGGCGGCGGCTGGCCGAACCGGGCACGCGGGTCGGCACGCCGGCGTTCGTCGCGTCGGACCTCTTGTACGACCTGGGCTCATCGCTGCTCGCCTTGCCGTTCGAAGAGCGCCGCGCGCGGCTGGGTGGGGTGCTCAGCGATACGGAGCGAACCGTGGTGAGTCGCGGGTTGCGCGGCGAGGGCTCGACCCTCGCCGAGGCCGTCGCCTCGATGGGTCTGACCGAGATCTCGGGACGGCTGCTCGCCGCTCGCTACCGCCCCGGCGTGCGCGACGACAACTGGCTGCGCATGCCCGTCGTCGAGGCGCCAATCGCGCCCACGCGTCCGCTCCTGGCGCTCCTGCAGCGCCTACCCCTCTAAGCGCACCACTTGTCCCGTGGTCGACGGGTCAGACGGTGTCGAACTCCTGGAAATGGCAGACACCGCGCTCGTCGCTTGAGAATCCGTCCGGGTAGTTCCGTTGGTAGTAGTTCACCATGTGAACCGACTTGCCGGTCACGCTTCCCGACGGGTTGTACCAGAACATC
>DAIERN010000056.1 GCA_027346765.1 Chloroflexota bacterium
GCTTCTTCCTAGCGCTGCTGCCGGCAGACAAGCGCGGCGGTGCGCGCGAGGCCTGGAACGAGATGGAGCTCCAACTGGGCGCCTGGGTGCGCGGTCAGCTCATCCTGATGGGTTCGGTCGGTGTGGCGACAACGATCGCCTACTTCCTGATCGGCCTCGAGGGAGCACTGGTGCTGGGCCTCATCGCCGCCCTGGCAGAGGCCATTCCGCTGGTCGGTCCCGCACTCGGTGCCGTGCCGGCGTTGATCGTCGCAGCGCTCACAGGGCGGATCGAGGTCGTGATCCTGGTCGCGGTGGTGTACGTCATCATCCAGATCGTCGAGGGCAACATCCTCGTGCCGCTTGTCATGCGCAACACGATCGGCATTCCGCCGCTGCTCGTGGTGATCAGCATCCTTGCCGGAGCGGCCATCGCCGGCGTACCCGGCGCGCTGCTGTCGGTGCCCATTGCAGCCGCGCTGCTCGTCGTGCTGCAGCGACTCCAGGCAAGAGCGGAGACGGTGCCGCTGTCGCCTTCGCAACCGGCAACCGGCGAGCCGGTCGAGTCGAGTTGAAAGACACCTGACAGCCGCCCACGCTGGATCGCTTGCGCCGCGCGCGGCACGCGCCGACGACGCTTGCGCAATGGATGAGCAGAACAGACTTCCGAATACCCCCGGCGAAGGCTCGCATCAGCCCGGCCAGGACGACGCGCCCGACTCAGGCGACCTGCGTCGACTGGGCGAAGAAGGCGGCCCGGTAGGACTGCGCGTTGGGCGCGACCCGGCCAACCTGGGCGACGAGGTGCCTGAGGAAGCGGACATGACCATGCCGCTGACCGAACCCAGCACCGCCGAGATGTGAGGTGACGCAGGACGAAGCGGTCGATCGCCTGCACGGCTCGTACGGCAGTCCGGGCGGCAGCGACACGCGCACCGGCCGGACCATGATTGAACCGCTGATGCAGTTCGCGCTCGATCTCGAGACCGACGCGCTGCGCCTGGAGCCCACGTACCGCGAAGGCGATCGCAACTCGCGCACCTTGGCCAAGGAAACCGATCTGCGCGTGATGCTCACGGTCCTGCGCTCCGGCGCCGCGCTCGATGAGCAGGACGGCGATGCTCGCACCACCATTCAGATAATCGACGGCACGGCGACGCTCGAAATCGATGGCGCAGAGGCGCATCTCCAGCCCGCCGAGGTGGCCGTCCTCGATCGCGGCCATCCGTGGGTCCTGCGCGCCGACTCCGACTGTGCGGCGTTGCTCACCATCGCCTGGCCACCGGAGAAGGCGCGCATCTAGCGCCGCGGCCGGACCGCATAACCTGAGGGGCGCGATGTCGCTCGACAGGTACAACAGGAAGCGCGACTTCAAGAAGACCCCTGAGCCGGCCGGCGTGGTCGGTGCGCCACCCAAGGGTTCGCGCCGGTACGTCGTGCAGCGCCACCGCGCGACGCGGCTGCACTACGACTTCCGCCTGGAGATCGATGGCGTGCTCATGTCGTGGGCAGTGCCGCGCGGACCGTCGCTCAACCCGGCTGACAGGCGCATGGCGGTCCACGTCGAGGACCACCCGCTTTCCTACTTCGATTTCGAGGGCGTGATCCCCAAGGGCGAGTACGGCGGCGGCGACGTGATCGTCTGGGACTGGGGCACGTTCGAGCCGGAGGAGACCGACGATCCGGGCAAGGCCGTGGCGAGCGGCGAGCTCAAGTTCGCGCTCGACGGCGAGAAGCTCCACGGCCGCTTCACGCTGGTCAAGACGCGCGGCCTAGACGGCAACGACGACGCGTGGCTGCTCATCCACAAGAAGGACGCGTTCGCTGATCCCAACTGGGACGTGGACGCGTATCCGCGATCGGTCAAGACCGGTCGCACGAACGACGAGGTGAAAGAAGGCTGCGACGCCGTCTGGGACTCGCGCGCGCCCGCGGCTGAGGCAGCAATCGATCTCGCGGCCGCGCGCACCGCCGCGCTGCCGGGGTTCATCGAGCCGATGAAGGCCACGCTCGCGGGCGCGCCCTTCGACGATCCCGACTGGCTGTTCGAGCTGAAGCTCGACGGCTACCGCGTAGAGGCGGTGGTCGACAAGGGCAAGGTCCGGCTGTGGACGCGCAACAAGCAAGATGCCGCGCGCTATTTCCCCGACCTGGCCGGCGCCACGCCCACCTGGATCAACGCCCAACAGGCGATCGTCGACGGCGAGGTCGTCGCGCTGGATCGCGAAGGCAAGCCGCAATTCGGGCTGCTCCAGGATCGCGCCGGCATGGGCCGCTTTGGCCCGCGGCCAACGAGCAAGAAGCCCAAGGACGATTTCGTGGCGCCCGTCGTCTATTACGTCTTCGACCTGCTCCACCTCGACGGCAAGTCGCTGCTCGACGTGCCGCTCGAGCAGCGCAAGCGCCTGCTGCGCAGCGTGCTGCGCGAGCACGACTCGGTTCGCTACGGCACGCACTTCGACGACGGCAAGACCTTCTATGAGACGGTCAAGGAACGCGGCCTGGAAGGAGTCATCGCCAAGCTGCGCAGCAGCCTGTACGAGCCGGGCAGGCGCAGCAAGGCGTGGCTCAAGATCAAGATCCGGCGCGAGCAGGAAGTGGTGGTCATCGGCTACGAGCCGGGCAAGGGTGCGCGCGAGGCTTTGGGCTCGCTGATCCTCGCGGTCCGGCAAGGCGACGAGTGGAGCTACGTCGGTGAGGTCGGCAGCGGGCTCGACAACAAGACCATCGCCAAGCTCAAGAAGGAGCTCGACGACCATGCCCGCGACTCATCGGTCGCGCCCAACTCCCCGCGAATCCGCGGGGCGCGCTGGTCCGAGCCGCGGCTGGTCGTGCGCGTCGATTTTGCCGAGTGGACCGACGATGGACTGCTGCGCCAGTCGGCCTATAAGGGCCTGGAGATCGGCAAGAAGCCGACCGACGTCGTGCGCGAAGTAGGCGGCTCGACCAAGGCGATGGTGGCCGAGGCGGAAGCGGAAGTGGAGGCTGAAGTCGAAGCCAAGGTCAAGCAGCCTCCGACCCCGCGCAAGGCTCCGGCGAAACGGTCGGCCCTGACAGCTCCGGCCGCCCCCGTTGTGACGTCAAAGGCGTCTGATCCGCCCCAGGCCGCGACGAAACAGGAGCTGGCGGCGCTCGAGGCGATGACGCGCGACGGCCGGTGGGAGATCGGCGGCGAAACGGTCAGCCTGACCAACCTCGACAAGGTGCTGTTCCCCGAGCCTGGCTTCACCAAGCGCGACTTGATCCGCTACTACGTGACCGTTGCGCCGGTGCTGCTGCCGTACCTCAAGGACAGGCCGCTCAACCTGTCGCGCTGGCCCGACGGGGTAACCGGCCACAGCTTCTGGCAGAAGCAGATCCCAGATTGGGCGCCGGCGTGGATCGGGCGGTGGGACTACCCCCAGGCGGGCTCGTCGGAGTCGCACACCTATCTCGTCGCTGACCGCGTGGCGACGATGGCCTGGCTGGCCAACCATGCCACGATTGACCTGCACCCGTGGACCTCGCGGGCAGAGACCTACTGGTCGCCGACCTACGCCCTGATCGATATCGACCCCGGTGAAAAGACGACCTTCGACGACGTCCTCACGCTGGCAAAGCTGTACCGGACGGCGCTCGACCACCTGGGGGTTACCGGGCTGCCCAAGACGACCGGCAAGCGCGGCATCCAGATCTGGGTGCCGGTCACACCCGGGTACACCTGTCGCGAGACGAGCGACTGGGTGGAGGCGCTGTCGCGCGCCATTGGCGGGGCAGCGCCCAACCTGATCAGCTGGCAATGGACCAGGTCCTCGCGGCGCGGCCTGGCGCGGCTCGATTACACGCAAAACGCGATGAACAAGACGCTCGTCGCGCCGTACGCCGTGCGGCCCGTCGCCAACGCCGCCGTGTCGACGCCCATCACCTGGGACGAGCTCGACGATCCCAAGCTGCGGCCTGATCGCTGGACGATCGCAACGGTGCTCGACAGGATCAAGAAGGGCGGCGATCTGTTCGCGCCGGCGCTCACGCTGCAGCAGGAGCTGCCCGACCTGGACTAGGAACGTTCGCGCAAGGCTCAAAACTGTTATGCGCTCGCCATCGCCCCGGCTGTAGAGCGCCGATATGCTCGAACGTCGAATGGCGAGGGGCTCACGCGCGGGTACGACTGACCGGGCTGCCACGACTGAGCAGCGATCCGGGCGCGCCCACACGAACGGGCGGACGAGGGCCCACCCCATCGACGAGCATGATCCGCCGTTGACTGGCTCGACGACCGAGCAGCTCGTCGCCCAGCAGGCAACGCTCGCCCACATCGGCCAGCAGGCGCTTCAGCAGAGCTCGCTCGACGTGCTGTTCGCCGACGCCTGCGTCCTGGTGGGCCAGGTGCTCGACACAGAGCTGGTCGCAATACTCAAGCTGTCGGAGGACGGCGATACGCTGCACCTGGTTGAGGGCGTGGGCTGGCGGCCGGGCATCGTGGGCGAGTTCGATGTGTACTCCATCGCCGACACGCAGTCGGGCTACACCATCGCCACTGGCGGTCCGGTCATCGTGCCCGACCTGGCGGCAGAGAAGCGCTTCAAGGTCTGGTCGGCCGTTGCCGAGCACGGGGCCAAGGCTGGCATGAGCGTGCGCATCGGCAGCGCGGATCACCCGTACGGGGCGCTGTCGGCGTACACGACCCGGCTGGGCCGTTTCACCCGCGACGAGGCCAACTTCCTGCAGGCTGTCGCGAACGTCCTCGCGGCGGCCATCGACCGCGACACCATTGAGACCGAGCTGCGCTCATCGCGCGACCAGCTGGCAGCGATCGTCGGCAGCATTGATGAAGGCATCACGGTGCTGACGCCCAAGGGACTGCTTTTTGCCAACGACGCCGCGGCGCAGCTGTCTGGGTTCGCGAATGGGGCGGAAATGATTGCCACGCCCACGTCCCAGATCCTCGAGCGCTTCGAGCTGTTCAATGAAGACGGCAAGCAGCTGCGTGAAACGGACCTGCCCAGCCGACGGGCGATGCTGGGCGAGGATCCGCCGGAGCTGGTCCTGGGCTTCAGAGTCAAAGGATCAGGCGACGAACGCTGGTCGTTGACGAAGGCGACTGCCGTCAAGGACGCGAACGGGCACGTGACGCACGTCATCACCACGTTCCGTGACATCACCGACGAGCGCTGGTCGAGCAAGGCGAGCCAATTCATGGTCGACGCCACGGCGGTCATGTCAGGCACGCTCGATATCGCGGAAGCGGCGCGCCGGCTGGCTGACCTGGCGGTGCCGCTGCTGGCCGACTACTGCACCGTCGATCTGCTCGAGCCGGATGGCTCGATTGCGGCAGTCGCCCTGGCCCACGCCGATCCATCGCGACTCAACCTGGCACGGCGCGGGCGCGAGCTCCGTCCGGTGAGACCGGACGCGCCGTCCGGCCCGGCCCGCGTGATCCGTGAGGGCACGTCCGAGCTCAGTGAGATCCGCTGGGAGATGATCGAGGCGGGCATTCCCGATGGCGAGGAGAAGGAGCTGCTGCGCGTCCTTGGGCTGCGCTGGTACCTGTGCGTGCCGCTCGTTGGTCGGCACGGTCCCATTGGCGCGCTGACCATGGTCATGGCCGAGTCCGGCCGGTCGCTGGGCGAACGCGATCTCACCCTCGCAACCGAGCTCGGTCGACGCGCCGGCATCGCCCTGGAGAACGCCCAGCTCTACCGCACCGCAAACGACCGTCGCGCCCAGCTCGACACGGTCATGGCCGCGCTCGAGGAAGCGGTCATCGTGTACGACGGTGCCGGCAAGCTGCGGCTGGGCAACCGCGCCGCCGCGGGCGTGTTTGGCGGCATGCTGCCCACGACCTTGGCCGACCTGTGGGAGCACCTGACCACGGCGCCTGATGCCGAGTCGCCGCGCAACCTGCGGCTCGATCAGGGCCTGGAGGTCCGCGTCGACAACGGCCCGCGCTGGTTCGAGATGCGCCGCTACGGCGCCCCTGCCGACCGGCCCATCGATACCGCCGCGGTGCTGCCACCGCCCACGGTCGTCGTGCTGCGCGATATCACCCACGACCACTCCGCGCGTGCCGCACGCGAAGCCTTCATGGGCGTGCTGTCGCACGAGCTGCGCACGCCCATCACCACCATCTACGGCGGCAGCCAGCTGCTCGAGCGCGGACTGTCCAAGGGACGCAGCAAAGAGGTCATCGCGGACATCCGCGCCGAATCCGAGCGGCTCGTGCGACTTGTTGAGGATCTGCTCGTCATGACGCGCGTCGAGCGCGGCATCGTAGAAACGAGCGATGAGCCGGTGCTGCTGCAGCACCTGCTGGCATCGATCGTTGCCGGGTCACCGGCGCGCTGGGGCGGTGCCCGCATCGCCCTGCACATGCCTCCCGGGCTGCCGGCCGTCAGGGGTGACGCGACGTATGTCGAGCAGGTCGTGCGCAACTTCCTGACCAATGCCGTGCGCTACGGCAAGGGTGCCGAGAAGGGCATCGAGGTGCACGCTGAACGGGTTGATCATTCGGTCGCCGTGCGCGTGCTGGACCACGGCACCGGGCTTGATGGCGAGAACCCTGACAAGCTGTTCGAGCTGTTCTACCGCAGCACCTCGGCCCGGGCCGTCCCGGGTGGCGCGGGCATTGGCCTGTTCGTCACGCGCCAGCTGGTCGAGGCGATGGGTGGTCGCACCTGGGCGGTGGACCGCCCGGAGGGTGGCGCCGAGTTCGGCTTCACCCTGCCTGTGTACGAGCCGGAGGCGGTCGCCTAGCCAGCGTCCCGGCCACTCCTCAGGAAGCGCCGCTCTCGACCTGCTGGGCGAGGGAGCGGATCTCCGCCATGCGCTCGAGCTCTTCGAACACCGCATCAGCTTGAGCCGCTCGAAAAGATCGGTGCGGGTCTTCACGCCGCGCTCGGTGGTCGACTCGCCTTCCGCGAGCAGCGACTTTACCTGGACGTGTTCTTCGTGCAGAAGGGTGAGGGCATCCATGCCCCGACCGCATCGGTCGGAGCCTACTTCAGCGCATCCGTGATCCGCTCCGGCTTCTTGCGGCGCTCTTGCAACGTGGCGCGGGTGGGCCTAGTTGATCTGCGCCTCCTCGGGCATGTCCTTGAGCCGCAGGACCGGTGTGCCCACCAGCCACAGCACGCCCAGCAGTGACGCGATCGTGACCACGAAGAGCGTCTCGCGCACGCCCAGCACGCCGCCCAGGTAGCCGCCGATCAACGCCCCGATGGGGCGCACGCCCATGTTGATGAAGCGGAACGCCCCGGTGACGCGGCTGCGGATCCGGTCGGGCGTCCGCGCCGGGATGATCGCGCCGGCGTTGATGTCGAGGATCATCACGCCAAAGCCGCCCACGAATTCCATCGTGAACAGCGCCGCCAGGATGAGCGGCATGGGTCCGCCGGCGAGCGGCACGAGGATGAGCGCCGCCGGGAACAGGATCAGTCCCAGCACGAAGGCCGGGCCGATACCGATTCGGCGGCCGATGCGACTGGCGGTCAGGGCCCCGACCACCGCGCCTATCGCCCCAGCGCCCAGGGCGAGGCCAAGCACACCGGGATCGACCCCCAGGTAGGTCGTGACATACAGGATGAACAGCGCCTGGAAGCCGAAGTTGAACAGGTTGAGGGTGGCCGCGGCCATGACGCCGGGGCGCATGTACTCGTCGCGAAAGATGAAGCTCAGGCCGGTCGAGAGCTGGCTGCGAAGGCTCCCCGGCTGATGCTCGACCGCGGGCTCAACAGTCTCGACGCGCGTCAGGAAGAACGCCGACGCGATGAACGAGACGGCGTCGGTCAGCATCGCCAACGGCGCGCCCAGGAAGTGGATCAGCGCGCCACCAATTGACGGCCCCGCCACGCCGGACACGGAGCGGCTGCCGTTCAGCAGCGAGTTCGCCTGCACGAATTCATCTCGCTTGGCCACGGCAACGAACAGGGTCGACCAGGAGATGTCGAACGCGACGCTCAGCGTGCCCACGGCGAATGCCAGCAGGAACAGGTGCGTCATCGACAGCCAGCCAC
>DAIERN010000057.1 GCA_027346765.1 Chloroflexota bacterium
TCTTGGCGCCGTGGGGCATCGCCGCGTAAGTCACGTGGCGCAGGTTCTGGCCGACTCGGCCTTCCTTGACCGTGCGGTAGCGGTCGGCCAGTCCGCGCAGCTCGCCCGACGTGGCGAGAAGCTGCGTCAGCGCCGACAGGTCGGGCATGCGCGCCCGCGTGGACGCGGTCGGGTCTGCGGGCGGACGTGAGGCGACCTGTGCAGCCGCGTCGTCGGCGATGCGCCGCTCGCGCGTAGTCCTGCCGCGAATCCGCACTGGGGCGTCAGCCACGGCGCAGCAACTTTCGCCAACCCGTTGCGTGGCGGACGATGCCCTTCGAATCGGGCTGGGGCGGAGAGTCGGGGGCTTCCGGTCCGTCGGGCGCATTGGGATCATCCGGCGAAGCCGGCGGCAGCCAGGCGTTCCACTTGTTGGCCGCCTTGTACGCGCCGTCGCGCGCCCAGTCCTCGATCGCGTCAGCCGCAGCGTCAAGCACTACGTCCAGGCGCGCTCGTCGGGCGCGAAGCGCGACAGCACGTGGTCGATGGCCGCGCGCTCTGGGTTGTGGCGCACAGGCTCGCCGATGCCCACGCGCAGTCGCGCGAACTTCTGGTTGCCCAGCTCGCCTATGATCGAGCGCATCCCGTTGTGCGTGCCGGCGCTGCCCTCCCCGCGCAGCCGCAGCTTGCCCAGCGGCAGGTCGAAGTCGTCGTAAACGACCAGCAGATCGTCGAGCGGCGCGCGTTCCCGGGCGAGCACTTTGCGAACGGCGACGCCCGACAGGTTCATGTAGGTGGTCGGCTTGACCAGCTCGACGTCGAGGCCGTTGTAGCGGCCACGGACGGTCGCCGCCGCATCGCGAGCGCGGGCATGGCCGGTCCAGCCGGCGCGCTCGGCCAAACGGTCGAGCACCATCCAGCCCACGTTGTGGCGCGTCTGTTCGTACTGCTTGCCTGGGTTCCCCAGGCCGACAACTATCTTCATACCCGGCCCAACGCTCCGTGCCGGTTCCGCGCCGGACACGCCAACAACCCGGCCGACAGCTCGACCGGGCTCGCCCATGCTACGACGCGCTGGCGACGTGTGGGCTGGACCACCTATCGTGCGCGCGATGCGACGCGGACCATTGATCGCCGCTGCGGCCGGAGTCGCGCTGGGCGCCTTCTCTGTCTTCAGCGACTACTTCCTCACGAACCCATGGGCAATCGCCGGCAACATCGCCGGCACCTGGGTCGTCGTCGCGTTCCTCGTGGGCGCCTTCGCGACCCGTGAGCCAGCCCGGGCCGGTGCGATCCTGGGCCTGATCGCGTTGCTGGCCGCCACGCTCGCCTACTACGTCGGCACCGCCATCGCCTGGGACGCAATCAACGTGGCGCGGCTTTTGCCGGGCGTGCTCGTCTGGGGCGCGGTCTCTGTGATCGCCGGGCCCATGGCCGGGGCAGCCGGCGCAGTTTGGCGGCGCCAGTCGTTTCGCGGAAAGACCCAGTGGTGGCTCCCCGCGGTCGCCGTGGGCGTTCTGGCCGCGCCCCTGGCGGCTGAGGGCCTGTACATGGCGTGGCTCTTCAGCGGCGAGGCCGGCGCGGTGGCAGGGTTCGTTGAGCTGGCGATCGGCCTTGTGTTGCCGGTGTGGCTGGTGCGCACCTGGCAGGAGTGGCGGATCGCCTACACGGTCCTATCGGCCCTTAGCCTTCTTGGGCTCGTCGCCCTTGGCCTGGGCCTGCGCGCGATCCAGATGCTGGCCGGGAGCGGCCACTTCTAGCCGGCCGGCTTCGTTCCTGAGGGCAGCTTCTCACCCGCCGTGACCGAGATGGACAGCCGATTGCCGGGCGGCGGGAATGGGCAGTCGTACGCCGGGCTGAAGGCGCAGGACGGGTTGTAGGCGTAGTTGAAGTCGAGGTCGTGCCAGTCCTCGTCCGGGTCGAACGGGACGTCGACGTAGCGCCCAGCGCCGTAGGTGTCGAAGCCCGACGATGCGTCGCGGAACGGCACGAACAGCACCGGCTCCGCGTCCATGACGCGTGGCAGGAACGCCGTCAGCCGGTGCTCCTGACCGCCAACCTCGAAGACCAGCTGCCCGGCGTTTTCCATGTCGCGCAGCTTGCCCGTTGAGGTGGCGAGCTGGACGTGCTCGCCGGTGTGGGGAGCGTCTCGATCCAGCCGCGCGTCCAGGCGCCACTCTTCGTTGGGCGGGAACCAGCGTGGGCCATCGAAGCCTTCCGGCGGGCCGTGGCCGCGCCAGTCGAACTGGTGCTCGTAGTAGTGCGTGGCCGCTGCGCGCAGCTCGTTCAGCGCGTCCTCGTAGGACATCGCGTGGTGGTGATGCTCGTGCTCGTCGTGGTCGTGCGCATCGTGGTCATGGTCGTGCTTGTGCTCGTGGTCGTGCTCGCTCATGAGGCGAGCACCTTACTCTCGAGCGCGCGCATCGCGTCACGCTCGGCGGGCGCGGCGTGGTCCCAGCCGCAGACGTGCAGCACGCCGTGGACGACCAGCGGCGCAGCTCGTCCTCGAGCGAACCGGGCGCCTGGGCGGCCGCGCGCTCGACCGAAACGATGATGTCGCCCAGGTTCGGCCGGCGGCCCGGCGGCAGGATGAAGTCCGCGGAACGCACCTTGCGGAGAGTCGGATCCTGCCCTTGGTGAATGGGGAAGGCGGTCACCGGAAGCAGCGGGAAGGATAGAACGTCGGTCGGCCCCGTGTGGCCCATGTGCTTGACGTTCAGGGCGGCCAGCTCGCGATCGTCCGACAGGATCAATCCCAGGCTCGCCGGCGATGGGGCGCGGCAGACCGTCAGCGCGTGGGCGGCCAGTCGCGCAAGGGATGCCAAGGCGACCGGCGAGCGCACCCCATCGCGCACAGCCACGTCGACGCGCCACGGCCGCAGGTAGAAGGCGGCCATCCCGCTACGCGCTGTTGCCCGCCGCGCGGCGCGACTCGATCTCGACGATCTTGTTCTGCGGGTACTCGATGCGCCGGTGGTACATGCCCAGGAGCTGCGCCACGAAGGCCTCGCGAATGCGCTCGACATCGCGCAGCGTCAGGTCGCACTCGTCGAACTGGCCGTCCTCGAGCCGCTCGCGAATGATGCGGTCGACCATCGCCCTGATCGCGGGCTCGTCGTGATCGCTCAAGGAACGGACGCTCGCCTCGACCCCATCGGCGAGCATCAGGATGGCCGCTTCCTTTGACTGCGGCTTGGGCCCCGAGTGGCGGAAGCGCGCCTCATCGACGGGCTGCGCCGCCTCCTTGGCCCGGGCGTGGAAATAGCTGATCAGCGCCGTGCCGTGGTGCTGCGGGATGAACGCGATGACCGGCTTGGGCAGCTTGTACTGGTAGGCGAGGTCGATGCCACGCGCGACATGCGCTTTGACCAGCGCGACCGATTCTTCTGGCGTCAGCTCATCGTGCACGTTCTCGCCGCCGGCCTGGTTCTCGATGTAGGCGAGCGGGTTATCCAGCTTGCCCACGTCGTGGTAGTACGAAGCGACGCGCGCCAGCAGCGGATCGGCGCCGATCGCCTCAGCCGCGCGCTCGGCCAGGTTGCCCACCAGCAGCGAATGGTTGTAGGTGCCGTTGGCCTCGAGCATCAGCCGGCGCAGCAGCTTCTGGGTTGGGTTGGCCAGCTCCAGCAGCTGGAACGAAGTGGTGATGCCGAAGAGATTCCCGACCACCACGAAGGACCCCAGCGCGGCGACGGCGCTGCCGGCTGCGGCCGCGAGGCTGGCACCGGCAAGCTCAGCCAGGCCGGTGAAGTCGCGCGTGCCCAGCAAGGTGAAAAGCGTGATCACCCCGATGTTGACCACCGCGATTGCGACCGCTGCCTGGAAGAAGTGACCGAAGCGCTCTCCGCGGCGCACCACGATCACGCCGGCCATGCCGCCGAGCAGGACGTACGACGCGAACTCGACTGACCCGGTGATTGCGCCGCCCAGCAAGGCGAGCAGGCCGGTCACGAGCAGCGCGGTACCGGCGTCGAGCAGAACGGCCAGGAGCAGCCCGACCACCGCGGTGGGCAGCACGTACGGCAGCACCGGCCGGCCGGCAGTGACTTTGACCGCCACGGTGGCGCCGATGAGCAACAGGGCAATCAGCAGCAGCGCACTCGTGCGGTTCCAGATCTGCGGCCGGAACCGCCAGATCCAGGCGAGCAGCAAGCCCACGACGAGCACGCCCATGAGCGCCCACCCGGCCATGCGCGGGCCCTTGTTGCCGAAGGGATCGATCAGGGCGCCAATCGCAAGCGCGCCGCCCAGGAACAGCGCGAACGCGAGCGCAAAGGCAAACATGCGCACGCCGTCGCGACGGGTGAAGTCGCGGAGGGCGGCGGAGCGAGCAAGCATCAGCTGGGCGAACCTTGGGCGGGTTTGGACGTTGGCCTAGTGGCCGTGGCCGGCGATGTCGCGCCGGGCTAATTCCTGGGTCACGAGCGCCGACACCTGCTTGCCGTCCGCCCGACCTTTGACGCGCGGCATGAGGATGGCCATGACCTTGCCCATGTCCTTCACGCTCGTCGCGCCGCTCTCGTCGACGGCGGTCGTCACCAGGTGCGCCAGCTCGTCCGCGCTCATCTGCTCGGGCAGGTACGCGCTGATGATGCCGATCTCGGCTTGTTCCTTGGCCGCGGCGTCTGCCCGGCCGCCGGCGCTGAATGCCTCGACCGATTCCTTGCGGGTCTTGACCTCGCGCGCAAGCACGGTCACGACCTCGCCGGTATTCGTCGTGAACAGGTAGCGGCCGGCCTGCTTCTGCGCGTTGTAGGCAGCGGCAACCACCATCCGCAGGGTGTCGCGACGTAACTCGTCGCGATCGCGGATGGCTGCCTGCATGTCCTGCTGGAGCCTATTCTGGAGAGTCACCTGAGTTGCGTTCCTTGGGCTAGGCGGTCAGTCGGCCGCCTGTCCGACTACACCTCGCGGGTAGCCTTCTTGCGCTTCGCTTCCTTGCGCTTGCGCTTCACGCTGGGCTTCTCATAGTGCTCGCGTCGGCGAGCCTCAGCGAGGATGCCGCTCTGCTGGATCTTCTTGTTGAAGCGTCGCAGGGCACTCTCGAAGGACTCGTTTTCGCCTACGCGGACTTCTGCCAAACCAGGATCACCTCCCACGGGCCAATTTCAGACGCTCACTCTCTCGGCTACCGCGCACTTGGCGCGACCACGTCTGGGGCTGGCGAAGTGTACCCGAAGGCGATCTACCGCAACTTCCGGCCGCTCGTGCCGCTCGGCGGGTCAACCGTCCGGCGAGCCGCCTTCCAAGCCATTCAGCCGCGATATCAACCGCGAGGCGGGCCGAATGTCCGCCAAACCGCGTGAAAAGGCGGATATCGGGCCCCAGTTGAGCCTTCGGCGGACGGATCAACCGCTCAGCGGGTCAGATGCGCAATCCGCGCTGTTTAGACTCCGCGGCGATGGGGACCTGGGATCTACCGGATCCGCACACGTTCAAATCGATCATCGACGTCATTGAGGATGCGGCGACCCGCTGGGCGGGGCGCGAGCAGATGGCGCTGCGCACTGACGATGGGCTGCATCTGCGCTGGTCGGCCGCGGACATCAACCACCACTCGAAGCTCGTTGCCTGGCGGCTCAAGCGGTTGGGGCTCGAGGCCGGCGATCGACTGCTCACCTGGAGCCCGTCGACACCGGCGCTCCCGGCTCTTTACTGGGGCGCGATGCGCGCCCGGGTCGTGGTCGTGCCGCTCGACCTGCGCATGGCGCCCGACGTGGTGCAACGAATCGCAACCGCCAGTGACGCTAAATGGCTGGCGGTGGGCACGGGCCTGGACGCGCCCGACCCACAGGCGAGCCGCCTGGGCCACCTGAACACGCGCACCGTCGAATGGCTCGCCGCCGAGCCCCCATTCGAACGGGCCGACCACACCGACGAGGGCGGCCTTGATGATCCTTTCCCCGCAGACTGGGAGGCTCAGGTCGATGGCTGGGAACGGCCCACGCGGGACGATTTGTTCGAGGTCATCTACACCAGCGGCACGACCGGCAACCCCAAGGGCGTGATGCTCAAGCACGGCACGATCCTGTCCACGCTCGAGGGCATAATCAAGATCCTGCCGCCACGCTTGCACCGTACGGTGAGCTTGCTCCCGCCCAGCCATCTGTTCGAGCAGGCGCCGGTGCTGATGTTCGGCACGATGATCGGCGCGCACATCCTCTTTGTCCGGTCACGCAACCCACGCGTCATCTTCGACGCGCTCAAAGAGGAGCGCGTCACAACGATGGTTCTCGTGCCGCAACTGGTCGAGCTCTTCTGGCTGGGGCTGATGCGCGAGGTCAAGCGCCAGGGCAAGGAAAAGACCTTCAACCGCGCCCGCCGCATCTGTCGGCTGCTGCCCTACTGGGCGCGCCGGCTCATCTTCCGCAGCGTCCACCGCCAATTGGGCGGCGCACTCACGCTGATGGTCAGCGCCGGCGCCTATCTGCCGCCCGCGCTACAGCAAGGCTGGGAAGACCTGGGCGTCATCGTCGTCCAGGGCTACGGCGCGACCGAATGCGGCCCGGCCGCCGCGACCAGCGAGCAGGACCATCCCACCGGCACGGTCGGCAAGACGCCCTACCCAGTCTCGCTGCGCCTCAACGGGAAGACGAACGAGATCGAGATCGGCGGCCCGACCATCTTCGACGGTTACTGGAAGGATCCTGAAGCGACGGCCGCGGTGATGACCCCCGATGGCTGGTACCGGACCGGCGATGTCGGCCGGTTCGATGCCCGGGGCAACCTCGTCCTTCAGGGACGAACCAGGAACATCATCGTCATGCCCAACGGCTTCAACGTCTTTCCCGAAGACATCGAGAACGTCCTTGCTGACGTGGGCCTGGAACAGGCTGTGGTTGTGGAGACTGAGCCCGGCAAGCTGGAGGCGATCCTGCTTTCGCCCGATGCTCCACCCGTGGTGACCCCCAACTCGCCTGCGCCCGCCGCGCCCGCCAATGACGCCGAGATGGCGGCGCTGCGCGCCCGGATCGAACCGATGATCAAGCTGGCGAACTCGAAGCTTGGCCCACAGCAGCGCCTGGCCGGTTTCCGCGTCTGGCCCGAAGCGGATTTCCCGCGCACTCATACGCTCAAGATCAAGCGCGCCGACGTCATCAAGTGGGCCGGCTCGACCGTGGCGCTCCAATACCAGGAGTACTGACCGCCGTTCAGCCCGGCGGCCAGCGCATGCTGCGACCGCCCAGCAGATGGAAGTGCAGATGGGGCACGCTCTGGCCGGCGCCTTTTCCGGCGTTGGTGACGAGCCGGAAGCCACTCTCGACAACGCCCGCTTCGTTCGCCAGCTTCGCGGCTACCGCGAATAACCGGCCGAGCATCGGCGCGTGCACGTCGGTCAGGTCCGCGGCTGAGACGACATGCTCGCGCGGCATGAGCAAGAGGTGTGTTGGCGCCTTGGGGTGAAGATCGGCGATCGCCACGACGAGGTCGTCGTTGTGCAGGAAGTCGGCCGGTACCTCGCCCGCGATGATGCGGCAGAAGATGCAGTCGGGGGCGTCCATGCTGCCGATGTTAGACACGTCCCCTAAAGGTTGGGCTTGGTGCTCATGAGAAAGCCGATCACGCCGATCAAGCCTGCCATCACGTAGCTGAAATAGCGCTGCCGCTTGGCCCAGTTGCGCCACCTGCGACGGGCATCCTCGCTCTCGCCCGGCGGCAGGCGCAACAGCCGCGCCAGTCCGGGTCGCTGGATCACGAAGGCGATCACGATATTGATTGCGTACAGCGCCAGCGCGATCAGCAGCAGGAAATAGACCACGTCGTCACTGACGACCAGACCGCGCATCAACGTTTCCAGATGTCCCGGCAGCGCCAGATAACCCGCCAGCGGGCCGGCCATCTGCGCGGCACTGCCGCCGAGGCTGGCCGCC
>DAIERN010000058.1 GCA_027346765.1 Chloroflexota bacterium
TCGGGAGCGTCGAGCGAGCCGCCGAGCGAATCCATGTCGATGTCGGAGGGCGCAAGCGTGCCGGCAGCGACCTTCTCGGCGAGACGGCGCGCCGCGCGCACGATCTCCTGGCGCGAGCCGTAGTTGAAGGCGACGACCAGCGTCAGGCCGGTCTCGCGCTTGGCGGCGACCATCTCTTCAGCCTTGCCCTTGCCCACGTACCAGTTGGGATCCACGTGGCGCCGGTTCTGCCACTCGGCGCCGACTACCTCGGCGCCAGCAGTCACGGCCAGCTGGGCCAGCTCAGCCAGCGATTCCTCCGCTGTCCAACCCGCGTCGTGGCCGGTGTCGACCGCCACCAGGAAGGCACGCTCGACCGGCGGTGCGACTTCGATCAGGCGGCTGGTGCCGTTACTGCGCTTGGGCATGTTCGCCAAAGGATACGGGCGCTCCACGTGGGAACGACGGGAAACGGCCGGTCGGCGGCTGGGGAGTCATCGCGCCTGATCTGACGCTCCTCCGACATGTGGCGCCTCTCGTCGCAGCACTGGCGCAAGGTCGTCACGCGCACTATTACGGCACGATGAACTCGAACGGCCAGGGCTCAGTCGACTACAAGCGCCAGGAAGAGCAGGCGCCGGATGAGGTTCCGACGGTCTCGTCCCAAGGACTGGACAACGACCAGGAGAGCCACGTTTCTCCGTCCGACAACGACGGCGAGACGGTGCCCCAGGACGAAGTGGTCGACCAGGTGGGTGGCTGAGGACGGACGCTAACCACCAAGTGCGCCAGCGACGATCTGCCGGACCGTGCTCATATCGTCCGCGCCGGCTTGCAGCCAGTGAACGCCGGGTTCGGCCCGG
The DNA here is from genome assembly GCA_027346765.1 of Chloroflexota bacterium. The sequence goes on from DAIERN010000058.1 coordinate 843, forward strand.
AACCAGGTCTTTTGGCGGCGCGCGAACTGCCAGGTCCGGGCCGCGTCCCGCTCGGTCGCCTGCTCAGTGGTGAGCTCGCCCTCGAGCACGGCGAATGCCTCGTGGTAGCCGAAGGCACTGAACGCGGGCAGGGCTGGGTCGTAGCGCTGACGGAGAGCCGCCGCCTCGTCCAGGAGTCCTGACGCGAACTGGGCACGGGCGCGGCCCATGATCCAGTCGCGGTGCTGCGCCGGCTCTGCCCGCAGGCCAATCCATACCGATCGCGCGGGATAGCCGCGCGGCTCTGGTGGCGGCTGGTCGCCCTGAACCGCGACTCGCTCCAGCGCCCGGACGACGCGGCGCGGGTTGGCGAGATCCGTCCGCGCCGCCACCCCGGGCGCGGCACTTCTCAATTGCGCGACCAGGACGTGCAGCCCCTCCCCCGCGAGCCGCCGCTCGAGGTCCTGGCGGACGACCTCGTCGCGTCCTGTGTCGGACAAAGCCACGCCGCGCGCCACCGCGCGCAGGTAGAGCCCCGTGCCGCCCACCATCAGCGCCGTCCCACCCCGGCCCGCGATCTGTTTCAACGCAGCCGTGGCCGCCTGCTGGTAGTCGGCCGCGCTGAAGGTCTGGTCAGGGTCGGCCAGATCGAGACCGTGATGCGTCACCAGGGCACGCTGCTCGGCGGTCACCTTGGCCGTGCCGATATCCATGCCGCGATACACCTGGCGCGAATCAGCGCTGATGATCTCCGCGCCCGGAATGGACTGCGCTAGGGCGAGCGACAGGCCGGTCTTGCCCGTCGCGGTCGCGCCGCAGATCACGATGAGCGGCGGAAGCTCAGCCGTCGAGCGACCCCACCAGCGCGTACGGCCCGGCCTTCTCGACGCGCACGTCGACGAGCGAGCCGATCAGCCTCTCCGGTCCGCTGAAGTGGACCAGCTTGTTGTTTCGATTGCGCCCGGCAAGTCGGGGCCCGCCAACGCCTTTGCCTGTGCCGTCGCCGTGCGACAGGGCCGGCCGTTTCTGATCGACGAGAACCTGCGTCGTGCGTCCCACCCACGCCTCGTTGGCGGCGAGGCCGATCCCCTCTTGAAGCTCGAGCAGCGCCTGGAGCCGGCGCTTCTTCTCTGTCCGCGGCACGTCATCGTCGAGCCGCGCGGCCGGGGTGCCCGGCCGGACGGAGAACGCGGCGGCGAAAACCGTCTCGAACCGCACCTGGCGCAGCAGGTCCAGCGTCCGCTCGAATTGCGCCTCTGTCTCGCCGCAGAAGCCGACGATCACGTCGGTCGTGAGGGTGATGCCGGGCACGGCCTCGCGCAGCCGCGCAACGAGCTCGAGGTACGCGGCGATCGAATACTGGCGGCCCATTCGGCGCAGCACCGCGTCGTCGCCCGACTGGACCGGCAGGTGCAGGTGCTCGCACACGGACGGACACTCGGCCATGGCGGCGATCAGCCGGTCGCTCAGGTCCCACGGGTGCGAGGTGACGAAGCGCAGCCGCGAAATCGCAGGCGTGCCGTCAGCCGTGCGCAGCCCATCGATGGCGCGCAGCAACGCGGCCATGTCCGGCTTGCCCTCCAGATCGAGCTTACGACCAAGGTGCCGCGCCGCGCGGACGTCGCCAAAGCGCTCCTCCGGCGCGAGATCGTGGCCATACGAGTTGACGTTCTGGCCGAGCAGCGTGACCTCCTTGTAGCCCTGGGCGGCGAGCGTCTGCGCTTCAGCCACGACATCGTCGAATGGCCGCGATCGCTCCGGGCCGCGCGAAAAGGGCACGATGCAATAGGTGCAGGTCTTGTCGCAGCCATAGATGATCGGCAGCCAGGCGGACGTAGCGCTCTGGCGGCGAAGGGCACCCGCCTCCCGCGCGCTGCCGATCATCCGCCCCGGTGCGGTCGCCGAGGCTAAGCCCAGTCGGGCGGCCAGCTCAGGCTCCTCGTCGGGCCGCAGGAACAGGTCGACCTGCGGATAGCGGCGCTTGAGGACGTGCGCGTTGTCGGTCCGGACCGAGCAGCCGGTGAGCACGACGCGCAACGCCGGGTTGGCGCGGCGCAGGTTGGCCAAGTGGCCCATCCGGCCGATCACCTTCTGTTCCGCCGCCTCGCGGATTGCGCATGAGTTGATCACGATCAGGTCGGCCGATTCCAGGTCGGGCGTCTCGGCACAGCCGGCCGCGGCCAGGGCGCCGGCCATCTCCTCGGAATCGGAGTGGTTCATCTGGCAGCCCAGCGTCCAAACATGGAAGCGCGGCAGGACGAGGTCGTCGGTGACGAACTCGGCCAGCTCCGGCGCGGGCGCCAGTCGCGGATTTAGAGCATGCGCCGATCTCAGCTGATCCAGAACCGGCAATGCGCGAACGGTCACCAGGGGACTCTAGATGTCCGCATTGATACCCGCACTATCACTATCAGGCGGTCGGAGCTCGATGAGCTGCCGAACCGAGCCCCTTGCCCGAGCGTGACTGGCCGCTTAGACGACCCGTTGTAGCGGTAAGACCCGCGCTGATACCGATCCATAACCATAGTGCGGGTATTCCCCGTCCTACGTGGTCCGCTCCGCTCCAAGAACGGCAGCACCACTCAGCGCCGCCAGCAGCCGCTCGCCCGCCTCGCGCGGCACGTAGGTCGTCCTGGTCGCTTCCACGTAGGACATCGTGTCACCGTGGTAGTCGCTGCCGCCGGTCGCCAGCAGATTCAGATCTGTCGCGAGCTTAGCCATCTGCTCGATCGTCTCCGGCATGAACCGGCGGTAGTACACCTCGAGTCCGCGCACGCCCCATTCCATGAGCAGCTTGATGAGCGTCGGCTGTTCGGGCGCCGCCGGGTAATGGGCGAGCACCGGTATGCCGCCCGCGGCGAGGATGGCGTCGATTGCCTCACGCGAGCGCATCCCCTGGCGCGGCACGTATGCCGGCCCGTTGCGGTCGATCCATTCGTCGAAAGCGCGCTGCACGGTATCGACGTGACCCGCGGCGACCATCGCCCGCGCCACGTGCGGCCGGCCCACGGCCTCTTCACTGGCCAGTGCTGGGGCGATCTCATCGTCGATCGGCGCACCCAGCTCACTCAGTCGCTCGATCATCAACAGGAGTCGCGTCTGGCGCGCGTTGCGCTGTCCGTCGAGCTTCGCCTCGAACGCGCCATCGTCGGCGTCCACGCCAAAGCCCAGGATGTGGAGCTCACCCTCTTCGAGCTCGATGCCGAGGTCAATCAGCGCACGGTCGGCGACGCTGTTGATCTCCGTCGCGCAGATCAGGCGCGGTCCGAGTGGCAGCGCCCCGGTCGCGATCTGGTCGCGCAACAGGCGGTAGCCGGCGAGCGTGTCGTGGTCGGCCAGCGCAGCGATCTCCAGGCCCACCTCAGTCATCTGCCGGTAGAGCTCGGCCGGTGGCAGGACTCCGTCGGATCGGTCGGAATGGGAGTGCAGGTCGACGTAGTTGGCCGGCCAGCCCTCAACCGGAGTGGGCTCTTGGAACCGACTCTGGACGTCCGGGCTCACTCCTCGACCACCTGCTGGATGCGCTCGATCGCGGTTGCCCTGCCGGTGGCGGGATCGATGTCGATCTGGATAGCGTTGAACAAGGTCGGGCCGGTGCCCACCTCAAAGCGCGTCGGCAGGGCGTTGATGAAGCGCGGCAGCACCGTCGCGGGCTCGAAGCCGATGACGCTGTTGAGCGGCCCGGTCATGCCGATGTCGCTCACGTAGCCGGTGCCCTTGGGCAGGATGCGCGCGTCAGCGGTAGCGACGTGCGTGTGCGTGCCGCAGACCGCGCTGACGCGACCGTCGAGGTGGATGCCAAAGGCGTTCTTCTCGCTTGTCAGCTCGCAGTGGAAGTCGACGACGCGTGCCGGCGGCAGCTCGGCCGCACCCTGGTCGAGCAGCGTGTCGAGCATCGTGAACGGGTTCTCGATCTGGGCCATGTACGTCCGACCCTGCGCGTTGATGACCGCGATTTCGGTGCCGTCGTTGGCGTGGAAGATGCCCCAGCCACGGCCGGGTACGCCCTGCTCGCCGTAATTGATCGGCCGCAGGATGCGCTCGTCGCGGTCGAGCTCGGGGTAGATCTCGCGCTTGTCCCAAATGTGGTTGCCGCTGGTGATTACGTCGACGCCGGCGTCGAACAGCGCCGCTGCCGTTGACGCGGTCAGGCCCATGCCGCCGGCCATGTTCTCGCCGTTGGCCGTGACGAGGTTGATCTCGCGCTCGTCGCGCAACCCGGGGAGCAGCCGCTCCACACAGATGCGGCCGGGCTTGCCGATCACGTCGCCGATCATCAGGACGCGCACGGTGTTGGATTGGCTCATGACGCGAGAGGTTACTTCGCGTACTCCACGGCGCGCGTCTCGCGAATGACGGTCACCTTGATCTGGCCCGGGTAGGTCAGCGACTCCTCGATCTTGTGGACGATGTCGCGCGCCAGGCGCATCGAGGCCAAATCGTCGATCTCCTCCGGTCTAACCAGGATGCGCACCTCGCGTCCAGCCTGGACGGCAAAGCTCTTTTCGACGCCGTCGAACGAGTTGGCGATCGCCTGCAGCTCCTCGAGCCGCTTGAGGTAGGTCTCCGAAGATTCGCCCCGGGCGCCCGGACGGGACGCGCTGATTGCGTCGGCGATCTGGACGATGGGCGCTTCGACGCAGGCGTATTCCACTTCCTGGTGGTGCGCGGCGATGGCGTTGATGACCTTCATCGGCAGGTTGTGGCGCTGGGCGATCTGGGCGCCAATGGCGGCATGCGGGCCCTCAACCTCGTGGTCGACCGCCTTGCCGATGTCGTGCAACAGGCCGCCCAGCTTGGCGATCTGGTTGTCGGCGCCGGTCTCCTGGGCGATCACGGCGGCCAGACGGGCCGTTTCGATCGAGTGCTGGAGCACGTTCTGGCCGTATGACGTGCGGAACTTGAGCCGGCCGAGCAGCTTGATCAGCTCGGGCGGTAGGCCCGGTACGCCAACGTCGTAAGCGGCGGCCTCACCGGCCTGGCGCATCACGAGCTCGACCTCTGCCTTGGCCTTGGCCGCGACCTCCTCGATCCGGCCGGGGTGGATGCGCCCGTCCTGGATGAGCTTGGTCAGCGCGATCCGCGCGATCTCGCGCCGAACGGGATCGCAGCCGGAGATGAGCACCGTCTCCGGCGTGTCGTCGATGATCAGGTCGATGCCGGTCGCCTGCTCGAGCGCCCGGATGTTGCGTCCCTCGCGGCCGATGATGCGGCCCTTCATCTCGTCGCTGGGCAGCTGCACGGTCGTGACCGTCATCTCCGCCGTGTGGTCGACCATGACCCGCTGGATGGCAGTCACGAGGACGTCGCGCGCCTTTTCATCGGCCTCTTCCTTGGCCCTGCGCTCGATACTCCGGGCAAGCCGCACAGCGTCGTGCTCCGCTTCAGCTCGAACCTGCTCCAGCAGAACCTGCTTGGCGTCGTCCTGCGAGATGCGGCTGACCTTCTCGAGCGCGGCGATCTGCTCCTCGCGCGCGCGGGCCAGCTCCTCCTTGGTCTGGTCGAGCTCCCTCTCGCGACCCAGCAGCTTGCGATCGCGCTCCTCGAGCATGTCCGCGCGCTGATCGAGCTGCTCGTCACGCTGCAGGAGGCGCCGCTCCAGGTTCGAAAGGTCAGCGCGGCGCGCGCGGGCTTCTTCCTCAGCCTCGCGCGCGAGTCGGACCTGCTCGTCCTTGGCCTGAAGGATCAGCTCTTTCTGCTGCGCCCGAGCCTCCGCCAGGATGCGGGCCGACTTGTCCTGTGCAGTGCGCACGGCGGTAGAGGCCCACATGCTGCGAGCAAAGAACCCGATGCCAAAGCCGGCAGCGATCGCGACAACCGCCACCACCGCCAGCACGACGGGATCGTTCATGTCTTTTCCTCCCGTCCGGTATCGACCGGAAGGATGTTTTCTTGGTTGTTAACGCCGACCCGTGGGCACGAGCCGACCCTCTCAAACTGCCCTCTCCTGCCGCAGGCCGGGCAACCCTGCCGTTGGCTTGGAGACGACTTTTAGCGATCTGCGGCGAAGCCTACGCCGGTTTCGGAATCTTTGTAAAAGTCACCCGGGCCGTGCTTCACGGCGCCTCAGGGCCGCGGACGGATGGGGCGTGGCAAGCGACCTGAGTCGCGCGGCGTCTCCACCAGCCCCCAGCGCGGCAGAGGTCGTGCGGTCGCCACCCCGTCATCGGTCAGGATCTCAACGACTCGCTTGATCAGACGGCGCATGCGCTGGCGCTCAACCTCAGGTGCATCGCCCAGCAGAGCTTTGAGCCGCTGCTCGATCAGCGCGGCCGCGACCAGGGCGAACGGCGAGTCGCGATCGCGCCGGACTAGCGCATCGGCGTCAGCCACGCCGGCGGATTCGAGCGCGCGGATCAGCTGACGCACCTCGTCGGCTTCCTGGGCAGGTAGTCGGTCGATCCAGCTCGCGGGCGCCGGCGGCTTCCGCTTCGCACTCGACGTGGCGGGCTTGGCACCCGCCGTTCGGCGTGGCGTGCGCAGCAACGGTTTGATGTCGCGTGACGCAGGGATCGCACTGCGCACGTCGTCGAGGGTCTGGAACGGGCCGTGGATCAGCTGCTGGCCGAACTCGTTGGCCTGCTCGGTGTCGACGATGAACCATCGCTGGTCCGACTTTTGGACCTCGAAGCGGCCGTCGCCGGATCGATAGCCGCCCGGGCCGGCCCGAACCAGGTCGTCGGGGCCGGGGGCCGGCTTCTCCTTCTTGGCCATGCTTCGCACAGACTAGGCGCTTGCCGCCAGGCGCTTGCGAGCAGGCGCCTGTGGCTGGCCGCTGGCGCCTATGCCCCGACGAAACGCTCCATCAGCCGCCAATGCCAGACCTGGCGCATGACCACGAACCAGGCCACGAAGCCACCCAAGACGAGCGCCCACTGCGTCGGCGCAACCGGTGTCAGTGCGAACAACCCGCCGAGTGGCTCGAGAATGGTCAGGCCCACGAACGCGGGGCCCAGCACGATCGCGAGGATGGTCGGGCGGCGGTCCGGGCTCG
>DAIERN010000059.1 GCA_027346765.1 Chloroflexota bacterium
ACCCACGCTTCGGGGCCATACAGCCGATCGATCTCGAGGTCGCTGATGGTGCTGAAGCGCTGCCTGCGCTCGCTGCTCATGAAATGGATCTCCTCGTTTGCGGTCCGACTCTAGCATCGGTGCCCCGATTCAACGGCCGGAGGTAAGCCCCCCCGGTACCCCAAGGCGATGGCCACTGCGCGCGCGGCGAGTAGGTTCGTACCTGCCAGCGATGGCGTCCGAGGCGTCGGTCACGGGCTCGTCGACGAAACGCGAGGCTCCGATTGTGGGGGCGGCTGGGGCCGCAATGGGAGCTCCGCCGCCGCGAGCCACGAGCCGAGTAACAGGTCAACCGGCCTCGGAAGCACTCATATCGGGCCCTGACTCGCTAGAGCGTCGAACCCCAGCCGGGCGTCGCGGGTCGTGAGGGTCGGGCCACTCCCCTTTCATCCAGATCCGCCTGGATCAGGCGCGCCCGCACGACCAGGTCCCGATCGCGCGTGATGGTCCGCGCGACCCAGTCGATGTAGGACGGCTCGAGCAGCTCCACCTCGCCCAGCGTGTAGCCATGGAAGCGGCCGAAGTTGAGCGTCGTCTCGCGCGCTTCCTGGAGGGTAGGCATGGGCTCCGGGCGGAGGCCGGGGTGGCGGTGGACCGGGCCGGTCGGCGTGCTGGCGCGCAGATCCTGCTCGGAAGCGTCGCGCCGCGACCTTGGGTAATGGCCGCGCATGGCGGCCGGCGGCGCACCCGTCCTGGAGTTGCGCGGCCGCATTCCGGCGCTGGTGTCGTAGCGCGCTGTTACCGGCCGCGTCCGCGGCGGTGGCGGCGGCCCGCCACGCTCGCCCGCGAAGGTGTCGTCTTCCTCCCACCGGGTGCCGGCCCCAGATCCGCCGCTCTCAGCCCGGGCGCGCCGGCCCGCGGGCGAGCTGTCGTACGCGGCACGCCGCGTCCGATCGCGCAGCACGTCGTACGCCGCGTTGATCGTCGCCATCCGGGCCGTGAGCCGCGCGGCCTCCTCGCCGTCACCCGCCGCGCGATCGGGATGGTGCTCGCGCGCGAGGGCGCGCCAGCGGCGCTTGATCTGCGCGTCACTGGCGTCGTGCGACAGCTCGAGCGTCCGGTACGGATCGCCCCTGAATCGTGGCTCGGGCATTCAACCATTGACGCTACCACGCGCAGCACCCGTGGCGTGCGCAATCCCGTGGGGTGGTGCCCGCTCGCCTATAGTCGGGGCCCGTGAAGCTGCCTTTCGAACCGCCCATCGAGCCGATGCTCGCCAAGCTTTCCGCCGACCTGCCCACCGGCGACGGCTGGCTGTTCGAGCCGAAGTGGGACGGCTTTCGCGCGATCGTGTTTCGTGACGGCGAAGAGACTTACATCCAGAGCCGCGACCTCAAGCCACTCGATCGTTACTTCCCCGAGCTGCCGCCGGCGCTGAAAGCCAACCTGCCCGAGCGCTGCATCGTGGACGGTGAGATCGTCATTCCTGGCCCGGACGGGCTGGCCTTCGAGTCACTGCTGCTGCGCATTCACCCCGCCGCATCGCGGGTCAAGATGCTGGCCGAGCAGACACCGGCGAGCTTCGTCGGCTGGGACCTGCTGGCGCTGGGCGACCAGGATCTGCGCGACAAGTCCCAGGGTGAGCGCCGCGCGCTGATCGAGCAGCACCTGAACAAGGCCCAACCGCCCATCCACCTGACGCCGGCCACGCGCGACAGGGACCTGGCGGGCGACTGGTTCAACCGCTTCGAAGGCGCGGGCCTTGACGGCGTGGTTGCCAAGGCGCTCGATGCGCCGTATCAGCCGGGCAAGCGCGCCATGCTCAAGATCAAGCACGCACGCACGGCGGACTGTGTCGTCGCCGGCTTCCGCTGGCACAAGAACGGCCCGGGGACGCACATCGGGTCCTTGCTGCTGGGCCTGTACGACGACCAGGGTGACCTCCACCACGTCGGGATCACCTCGTCCTTCACCTGGGATAAGCGCGCCGCCCTCGTGCCGGAGCTTGAGCCGCTCCGCAAGGACGCGCTCAAGAACCACCCCTGGGCCGGATGGGCCGAATGGGCCGGCTACGGCGCCGCGGATGCCAGCGGCACGCGGATGCCGGGCGCGACCAGTCGCTGGAACCGCGGCAAGGATCTGTCGTGGGAGCCATTGCGCATCGAACGCGTGGCCGAGGTCGCGTACGACCACCTGCAGGGCGATCGGTTTCGCCACGCGACGACCTTCCAGCGCTGGCGGCCCGACAAGCAGCCCAGGGATTGCCGCTACGACCAGCTCGAGGAGACTGCGCCATTCGAGCTGGCGCGCATCTTCGGCAACGACTGAATCGGCGCGCGGACGGCTACCGCTCACCGCTAAACTCGATGGGTTCGATGGCGCAGGTCCGCCGGCGCACCTCTGGTGGCGCTGCCTTTTAGGCGGAACGCCAAATGCAGATACAGGAGGGATACGTGGATCAGCAGCAGACACCTGCCCAGCCGCAGTGGTCCCCACCGCCCCAGCAGCCCACCGGGTGGGGCGGCCCGGGTTACGGCGGTCGGCCGGCGCGCCCGACCGGTGTCACCTTGGCGGCGATCTACCTGATCGTCATGGGCGTACTCATTGGTCTCGTGGGTGGCTGCGCCGCAGCGGCCGGCGGGCTCATTGGATCTGGTGATTCCCAGATTCCGGGCCTTGGCGGACTCGGCGCGGTAATTGGCGGCATCGGGATCGTCATCGCGATCATCGGCATCGTCGCAGTCGTCGCTGGCGCGGGAGCGCTCGGTGGCAAGAGCTGGGGTCGGTGGATCGGAATCGTCGTCAGCGTCATCTTCGCGATTTTGCTGATTCTCGGCGGCGTCACTTCGCTGTCTGTCCAGAACGGCATGACGGGCGCCATCTTCAACTTGGTGCTGGGCGTCCTCTTCGCGCTGTCTGCCTGGGCTTTAATCCAGGCAAGCGCCTTCTTCGCCGCGCGGAGCTGATACCCCATACTTCCGAGTAGGAAACGCCGGCCGTCCGCAAGGTCGGCCGGCGTTCTTGTTTTCTGAGGGGACCAACGCGCAGGAGGTCCTGGGATGACTGAACCAGACGACGAAACCAAGGAACACCCGGCGTACGGCGATCCAGATCCGTCCAATGCGCCTGTGCCCGGCACGGCCGTGCCGCCTGCTGCGCCCGGAATGGCCCCGATCATCCCGGCCACCGCGCCTGCGCCGCCCGCGTACCCTGCGCCGGCCGGATACCCACAAGCTCCCGCGTATCCGCAGGCTCCGTCCTCGCCGCAGACCCCAGCGTATCCCCAGCCGCCGCCGTCCGCTTGGCCTGGTCAGGGCCAGTGGCAGCAGCCCGGCTATGGCGCCCCGCCGGCGTACGGCCAGCCGGCATACGGCGCGGCGCCCGACTATCCCGCCGCTCAGCCCTGGGCGGGCGGCGCGCCCATGTACCGGACGTCGTTCCTCGTCGCGCTGGCCAGCTTGATCCTGATCATCTTTGGCGTGGCGGTGGCGGTGCTGGGCGCCTGGACTCTGACTTTGGGTCCGGACCTGGGCCGGTTCATCCGCGACAACGACATTGCGATCTTCGGCCGGCAGATTGAGCGCGACACGCTCAAGTCGATCATCTCGCCCATGCCCGGGATCTTGATGGTCCTCGGCCTGCTGCAGCTGCTGGTCGGTGCCGTCGTCCTCGCCCACCGCAACTGGGCGCGCTGGCTGGGGGTGCTGCTGGCGCTGCTGGGCTTGATCGTCAGCGTCATCGCGCTGAGCGCGGTGCTGGCGCTCGTTCCGGGCGTATCGGTCCAGCTGATGGCCGCATCAACGCTGGTGATCGGCTACGCGTTGGTCCTGCTGGCGTTGATCGCCGGCGGCGGCCACTTCAGGAAACGCTACCCCGCCGGATAGCCGCAACCGGTGGCAATCCGAAGACCCACACGGCGCGTAGTGGTGGGCATTGCCGGGGGCGTGTCCGCGTCCCCGCACCAAATGAGGAGTTGAAGCCTGCCATGCGCTACGCCATTGCACTCGCCCTGACGGCCTTTCTTTTCGTCGCCTGCAGCGGATCGGGAACGGCAAGCCCGACGCCCGCCGCGGCCGCGCCTGCCGTGCAGCTCTCGACGAGCGCGCTGGGTCAGATCGTCACTGACGCGAGCGGCCGCACCCTGTACGCGTTCACACCGGACGCGGCGGGCGGCCAGCCGACGTGCGTCGCGGACTGCGCCACGAAGTGGCCGGCTTTCACGGTGTCGGGCGACTTCACCGTCGGCTCAGGGCTCGACAAGTCGAAGTTCACGACCGTTACGGCAACCACCGGCGGGACGCAGCTCAAGTTCGGCGGTTACCCGCTGTACTACTTCTCCGGCGATACGGCGCCCAACCAGACCAACGGCCAGGGCATCGGCGGCAAGTGGTTCGTTCTGGGCGCGGATGGTGCGTTGATCGGCCAGTCGTCCTAGCGCGCGACAGGATCGGCTCGCGCGGCTGGCCTACTCGGCGTCAACCGCCTTCTTCTTGCGCGGCGCCCGTTCCAGCTGACCAGCGCGATCGGGCCACTCATATCCGGCCCAGGGGTCGTAATCGACTTCGAGCGGTCCCTGCTCCGGCCGCTGCCCTTCAGGGACGTTCGATAGCCGCACCCGGATGCGCGTCCAGGTGGTGGAGCGGCCGCGCATCGAGTCCACCAGGATGTCGTCGGGCTGAAGGAGCGCCGCCGCGGCCGGGTGACGCGATTTCCAGCGCTCCAACCCGGCGAGCGCCTCGTCCTTCTTCGCGGCGCGCGCGATCTCAATGACGGGGATCGTGCTACGCCGCCGGCCGGTGGGGGTAGGCACCGACGGCCGCGCCGCTCCACCCAAAGCGGCGCGCTCCTCTGCCGCGCGGCTGAAGCGTCGCTCCATGGCCGCGCGCGATTTCTCGCGCTGCGCCTCTGCCGCTGGCGTCGAGTACTCGGCGGTGTCGCGCCGCTGGCGTGACGGCTGGACGCGCGGCGGCTCACCCGCCTGCTTGCGGTAGTTGGGCGGCCACGGCGCGTCACCCTCGCCCGCCGCTTCCTGGCGTGCGGAGAGCTCGAGCAGCTGCTCGAGCGATCCCACCGCTGAATCGATCCCCGCGCCGCGGTCGCCGCGGGCAGCAACCAACGCCGGGACTGTGGCCAGCGTGAAGTCGGCCGGCTCGACGTCCGGCACCTCATCCCAGCCGAGCGGCATGGAGACGCGCGCGTCAGGCAGCGGCCGCACCGAGTAGGCAGAGGCGACCGTCCGGTCCTTGGCGTTCTGGTTGTAGTCGAGGAAGACGCCGTGGCGCTCCTCCTTCCACCACTTGGACGTGGCGATGGCCGGCGCGCGCCGCTCCACCTCGCGCGCCAGCGCCAGCGCCGCGCGGCGCACCTGGTCGAAAGTCCACGACGGCGCGATGCGAACGTTGATGTGGATGCCGCGCGAACCGGACGTCTTGGGCCAGCCCACCAGCCCGTGGTCGGTCAAGACCTCGCTGGCGACCAACGCCACCCGCCGCACGTCGTCCCACGGCACACCGGGCATGGGATCCAGGTCCACGCGCAGCTCATCGGGGTGATCCAGATCCTCGGCACGGACCGGGTGCGGGTTGAGATCGACGCAGCCCAGGTTGATCACCCACGCCAGCTGGGCCGCGTCGCGCAGCACCACTTCGTCCGCCGTGCGCCCGGAAGGGAACGACAGCTCGACCGTCTCGATCCAGTCGGGGCGCGATTCGGGCGCGCGCTTCTGGAAGAAGGGCTCGCCGTCGGCGCCGTCGACGAAGCGCTTCAGGGCCATGGGCCGGCCGCCGGCGCCGCGCAGCGCGCCGTCGGCGACCGCGAGGTAGTAGCTCACCAGGTCGCGCTTGGTGTAGCCCGGGCCGGAGAAGAAGATCTTGTCGGGATTGCTGATCGAAACGGTGCGCCCGGCGACCTCGATCAGCTCAGCCTTCCGGGCCATGCTCCTTCAGCCAGCGCTTACGGTCGTCGCGCAGGACGTCCAGGGCATCCTCGAGGTCCGCCCAGCCATTGACGTCGACGCGCTTGTCCTCGAGCAGCTTGTACGTGGCGAAGAAGTGTTCGATCTCGCGCAGGCGCTGTTTGGGCACCTGGGCCAGGTTCTTGATGTGCTGGTGCACCGGATCGCCCAGCGCGACGCACAGCACCTTGAAGTCGTAGCCCTTGTCGTCGCGCATCTTGAGGCCGCCGACCGGCCGCGCCGTCACGTGGCAGCCCGGAAATGTGGGTTCGGTCAGCAACAGGACGGCGTCGGTGTGGTCGCCATCGTCGGCGCGGGTGCCCTCGATGTAGCCGTACTCGAAGTTGTAGTAGACGGCAGACGACAGGACCCGGTCGAGGCGGATCACGCCCACCTTCTCGTCGAACTCGTACTTGTTGCGGCTGCCGGCCGGGATCTCGACCACGACCTCGACTGTCTTGGGGAATCGCTGCGCGGCTGGCTTGCGGTCGGTGGGCTTGGCCATGGCCGGAGTCTACTCATGGCGGGTGCCGGCGCTCTTAGACTGCCGACCAATGGACCTTGAACGCGCCATCCGCACTCAGCGCGCCGTGCGCCGCTTTCGTGATGAGCCGCTCAGCGCGGAGGATCTCCACGCGATCCTCGACGCGGGCCGCCGCGCCGGCTCATCGAAGAACCTCCAGCGCTGGCACTTCATCGTCGTGCGCGACCGCGCGACGCTGACGGCCCTCGCTGAAGTCGGCGACTCTGCCGGGCACCTCGCGGGTGGCGCGGCCGCGATCGCCCTCGTGACGCCCGACCCGCACGCCCCCAACACGCCGCTATCGGTGATGTGGGACCTGGGCCGCGCGGCACAGAACATGACGCTCGCCGCGTGGGCGCGCGGCATCGGCAGCGTGCCCGCAACGGTGTACGACCACGACCTGTGCCGGAGCATCCTGGACTACCCGGCGGACCAGCATTGCGAGTACCTGCTCAACTTCGGCTACCCCGCAGCTGGGCAGTCGATCACGCGGCCGGCGCGAATTGGGGGTCGCCGCCCGCTCGGAGAGGTGGTTTACTACGAGCGTTGGGGTGCGACCGCCCCGTACGCGGATCGGTCGTAACTGGCTACGCAATCCTCAAAATCCATGCTGCGAAAGGAGACGTCCGTGCGTCGGGCCCTAGCGACCTTCACGGTTTTGGCGTTGGCCCTGTTGGGCTGCGGTGGCGGCGGTCCCGCGCTGACCCCCCAAGTCACCTCGTCCAGCGGCTTGCCCGCGGGCAAGGCCGATACCGTGTTCTGCGGCGTTTTCAACACCGGCACACCGATCGAGATCAAAGACCGCCAGTTCAATCCGCCCGATGTGACGGTCCCGGTCAACGGCGAGGTCGACTGGAAGAACAACGACAACACCACGCATGTCATCAAGTTCGACAGCGGCACGACCTGCGGCACCGTCATGGCCGGCCAAACGATGAAGGTCCGCTTCAGCGCCGCGGGCATCTACGCCTATCACTGCACCATCCACCCCGAGATGAAGGGCACGATCACGGTCCAGGGAGCCGCTCCCTCGGCAAGCTAGGGCTGGCCCAATCCACGCGGGGCCGGCTGCCGTAACTCGCCACTAAGAGAACATCGTGATCGGCTGCAGAAGGAGATAGCTGTGCGTGTACCGCTGACATTCGGCGCGATCGTCGCGCTCGCCACCGGCATGCTGGTGGAGGAGTTCGCCTGGATCCTGCTGCGCGCCTTCACCGGCTTCGCGATGGCCGGCGCCTTCATGGTGATCGAAAGCTGGC
>DAIERN010000005.1:0-19244 GCA_027346765.1 Chloroflexota bacterium
CACCCGGCCCAGCGTTCTCAGCAGCAGCTCCGCATGCAGATTCTGGCTCACCTTGTTGATCACCGTGATGTCTTCGATCATCGGCACCGACAGATGCGTAGCAAGCACGCGCCTGTCCTGCAGAGGCGCCGCGATGGTCGCAATCGACACGTATCGGCAGCTTCTTGCGGCGGTTCATTCCCGTTGGTTCGGCTGGCAACGCATCGTCTCACGAGGTCGGACTCCCGACGCGGTATGGGGCGACACCATCGCGTCTAGCGGACGTCGACCTCGATTCGGATCGGCTGGACCTCGTTTCGTTGCGCGGGGGTCGCGGATGCGTACCACTGTGGAGACACCTCTGCGGTGAGGAACGCCGTCCCGGTCGCAGTAGCAGTGAAGGCAGCCCACTCCGTGGACAGGCCGACCGACACTCCCCCAGGTTGGCAAATCGGTACCGATGCCAGGATCTCCGTGTCACTGGTCACGAACGATGACCACGCAAATGCTTGATGCTCATCGCGCTGCGGAACGGTAAGGGCGACCAACACGATCTGGCCAAGCGACAGCCCCACTGGTCCTTCGGCTTCACGCCAAGAGTCCCCTTGGCGGGTGTCCGCGCAGTGCTGTCCTTGTGGGAGGACAACGAAAGACGCCTGTGGGTGCGGACCAGTGCTGACGGGCACACACGCGACAGCCAGACCAAGCGCGATCGCCCCTATGACGACCATTCCGAAATACCGACAACCTCGATATGCCAGCACAACCATGGTCGTCAGTCGTACATACCTCCCGCTGTTGGCGCACTTCACGCGGGCGGTCATTGGCCGTGACGGACGGGATCGCGCTGCCCTAATCAGTGACAAGCCTCCCACGTCTCGCTAAATGACTTCTTATCAGCGAAAAGTGCGTTAGTGAACGATAGCTGGGTGTCGGTGTCTTCGTTCCACATCTGCTCTTTGGTGTGGGCGACATTCCCAATTGGCTGGAGGTTGGCGTCAACCGCCATACCGAATTGACCGAAATTCTTGAGGTCGGTCACGACGCCGTTTATCCGCACGCGCTCCAGGATTCCCTCCGCTGTGGAAAGATCATGGCGGCTGTTGTTAGTGACGACCGACGTCGAGAGGCCGGTGTGCTAGTTGTACCAGTAGAAACTCCAGCGGTTTGTTGTGGTGTTGAACTGCGTCGACGAATAGAATTGGTAGCCGGGGCTAGCAGAAAAGTTCATTGCCACGGCACTGGAGGGCAGGATTTCCCACCAGGCTTCGTGCGCATAGAAGTACGGAATAGCACCGTATATCGTTCCATTTTGAGCTAGGTTCGGACTCCCGTTGTATCCGCCGAGTCCAGCCCAGATCGCGAAAGTGGCGCCCGCGCAACCCTGCGCGATGGGTTCTGTGTACGCTACCGATGCGTTTGTGAAAGTGTCACCGGTCGCAACGAAGCCTGCCCAGTTGTTCGACCGTTCTTCGACTGCCTGAACCGGCACTCGTACAAGGAAGTCGGGGGGCAAAACAAAAGTCGACTTGAACATTGTCGTTGTCCAGTCTGCTGCCTCGATTCCCGAGGGTGCCGCCGGTATCCGTAAGTGTCAAGCTCATTCGGGGTGGCGCGCGCCGCATCGAAGTCCGGTGGCGGTACGTTCATCCACACTTCCGTACCGTCAAAGTCATACTGGAATGACTTGCCGCCATCCTTCAGTTCGTCCACGCGGATCAATGGGAACGTCTCAATACCACACGCGGACCGTCCGAAGGCGTCATCGAATAGGCATCTTTCGCCGTTTCGCACCCGGTTCTGTCGCTGCTGGCACCAGCCGCTCCACTTTGCCCAACTAGTAACAACCCTGCGGCAACCACCGGAAACACGGAGATTGCGCGACTTGAACGCATCACCGGCGCACCCTCGTGGCTAATGGTCACTCGGTATCGAGCGTGGCGCATTCATGTACGGAGCGGCCTGACGTCGATTGTCTGCTCCTTCCGTCTCAGAAGCAAGGGCCATCTGGTTCGCTGCCAGGGGGCCTTCTGGCCCGCTGCCAGCTCGCGTCAGTGAGCCAGTACGAAGCCTGACCGTCAAGTCGTGTGAACTGATGGCTTACTGCAACTAAGCGTCGTGCTTAACCCACGGAAGAATGCGGAGGCTTGGTCGCATCGGTGGCATTCGTGCTCAGAACGCCCGAAGGCTTGGTCAGACTTCGTTGGACTCCTCAAGACGCCCAAATGGTCGGCATTGGCCCGGAACGAGAGCAGCGCGCCACCCTCACGCAGGTCCAGGATGCAGCCAATCGCTACCTGCTAGACGTTTCGGAATACATCGGCATTACTCCTAGGTCGCCGGAGCGTAGCACCGCCGGGAGATCTCTCATCGTGTCCTCAATCCAATTGAAGACACTGGCTTCCCGGTTGCTTCGACGATGACACAGGCCGATTGTCCGAAACACACTCGTTCGCACCATTGCGGCCCTGACTGACGCGTCCAGAGTCGGCAGCAAGAGTGGAAAAGTCCCGACTTCACCGATAAGGCCCCGATAAGACCTCCTGCCTAAATTCGGCCGTGTCGCCCGCCTGACTGTCCGAAGTGCCCCGGGTAGTCGGCGGGCGAAGTCCCGCCAACCGCCGGTCCGTGAAGCGCCCGCCGTTCCAGCCAAGGAGTGACCGTGGAACGGGTCGGCGAGTGGCGGATGATCGAGCCGGAAGAGCCGGATGAGGCGGCCCCGGCCAAGGCGGCTGTCGCGGACAAGTCGCCGGTAAGCGCGCGGCTGCTGATCGCGGTCGTCGCGGCGGTGGTGCTCGGCGCGGCGGGTGTGGCGATCTGGGCGACGCTGCCCCAGGGTGGGGTCAAGCTCGACCTCGCGACCGGGCCGGGTGTTGGGCCGGTGGCGTCGTCTGATCTGGGGTTGGCGATGCCGACGCATGGTGCGGCGAAGCTCGTGGTTGACGTCGAGGGCGCGGTGGTCGATCCGGGCGTCCACGAGGTGGCGGCCGGCGGTCGAGTGGCGGATGCGATCGCTGCCGCGGGCGGCTACAGCGCGGAGGTCGATATTGCCGCCGCGGCAGCCGCGCTCAACCTGGCCGAGCTCGTGACCGATGGCCAGAAGATCCACGTGCCGGCGCGCGGCGAGATCGCGACGCTTCCCGGTAGCGCCACGCCCCCGCCGGGCGGTGTTGCGACCGGGCCGGTGGACATCAATCACGCGTCGGCGGACGAGCTCGACACTCTCCCCGGGATCGGCCCGGTGACCGCGGCCAAGATCATCGCTGCGCGGCCGTTCGCGACGATCGACGAGCTCGACAGCCGCGACGTGGTTGGGCCGTCGACGCTGGAGAAGATCCGTGACCTGATCACGATCACGCCCTGAAGGCCGCGCCGTGAAGCGCTCGGCGTGGCTGGCGATCGGCGCTGTCTGCGGCGCGCTCATCGTCGAGGCCGGACTGCCCCTGGCGGGCGTTCTCGCCGCGACCGCAGCAGCGAGTGCCATCGCGCTCGCGGGAAGGTCGCGGCCCGCCGTCGCGGCGCTCAGCATTGGCCTGGCGCTGGTGCTGCTGCGCGGCGCCGCCGGCGTTGTCTTTCAGCCACCCACGGATGGGTCGGTGGTCGTCAGAGGCAGCTCGCACCAGGCAGTCGTGCTGTCGATCGGAACGCCCGGCGACGGGCTCCAGCGAGCTGTGCTGGAACTACGGCCGCCCGATGCCGCCCAGCACGTCTATGCGTGGCTGCCGCGCTACCCGCCGGTCTTCGCCGGCGACGTGGTTCGGGTCAGCGGGCCGCTGCAACCGGCGCCAACGGACAGCGATTTCGGCGCCTTCCTCGCGCGCAGCGGGATCGGCTTCACGCTTCGGTCGCGCACTGTCGAGTTGGTCGGTTCGGACGGCTCACCGCTGGCGGCACTCGAAGACTTCAGGCGCCAGATCGCGGCGCTGATCGCGACGGCGCTGCCCGAGCCGCAGGCCGGTCTGGCCACGGCGATGGCGATCGGCCTGCGCGACCTCGTGCCGCGCGACGTCGCCACCGACTTTCGCGCGTCCGGGCTCAGCCACGTGGTCGCGATCAGCGGCTGGCACATCACGCTCATCGGCGCGGTCGTGAGCGGCGCACTGGGCGGCCTGACACGGCGGCGCCGGAGCATCGTCGTCCTGGTCGTCATCGCCGCATACGCCATCGTGGCCGGCGCCTCACCCAGTATTCTGCGCGCGGCGGTGATGGCCGGTGTCGTCCTGGTCGCGCGCGAATCAGGCCGGCGCGGTGGCGCGCAGGCGGCGCTGGCGCTGACCGTCCTGGCGCTGCTGCTCGTCGATCCCGCGACGATCACCGACGCCGGCTTCCAGCTATCCGCGACCGCCACGGCCGGGTTGCTCGCCTGGGCGAGCCGCCTGCGCGATTGGCTGGCCGCTCACCTGCCACGAGCCACGCCCGCCTGGTTGCTCGAGACACTGGGCGTATCGCTCGCTGCGCAGGCGGCCACCCTCCCCCTGACACTGCTCGACTTCGAGCGCGTGTCGCTGGTGGCGCCGCTCGCCAACCTGCTGATCGCGCCGCTGGTCGCGCCCTCGATGCTGCTCACCGTCATCGCGCTCGCAGTGGGCGCTTCAATCTCCGCCGGCGTACCCGCGCTCGTCTTCGCGCCGCTGACCTTCGTATGCGCGCTGGGCCTTGGCGCAATGGTCGGGATTGCCCACTTCTGCGCCGGACTGCCCTTCGCGACGCTCGACGTCCCCGCGCCGCTGAACTATGCGGCTGCCGCCATGACCGCGGTAACGGTCGCTCTGGTGGCCCGCCGCAAGCCCAACCCGGCAGCACCCAAACCTGAGCCCGCCAGGGCCAAGCGCGAAATCCAATCCCCGGCCGGCCCGCCCTACCGGCGGATTGGTGCGGCTGGCTCGGTCAGCCTGTGCGTGCTGCTGGTGCTGGTCGGCGGCAGCAAGCCGGATGGTCGGTTGCACGTGACGGTGCTGGACGTTGGCCAGGGCGACGCGATCCTGCTCCAGGGTCCAAGCGGCGGTCGGATGCTGATCGATACCGGCCCCGATCCGGACCGCTTGCTGATGCTGCTCGACCAGCGCATCCCGGTCTGGGACCGCCGCCTTGACGTCGTCGTGCTGACCCACCCGCACGAGGACCATGTCGCGGGGCTGGCGCTTCTCCTAACGCGATACAAAGTCGGCGAGGTGGTCGAGGACGGCATGCTCGGTCCGGGTCCCAGCGATGCCGCGTACCGGGCAGAGCTCGCCGCGCAAGGCCGGACGACGCGCGTCGTCGCGGCGGGTGATCGACTGTGGCTGGACGGGGCCCGCCTCGACGTCGACTGGCCGCTCCCCGGTAACGTGCCGCGCAACCCACCGGGCAGCGGCAAGGACATCAATGACGCGTCGGTCGTCCTCGAGCTGCACTTTGGCGCGCGTGACATGCTCTTGCCGGGCGACGCCGAGGAAGAGATCGATCCGCAGCTGCTCGCCGCGGGCCTCGCGCAGCGACTTGGCCCGCAGCTCGACGTGCTCAAGGTGGCGCATCACGGCAGCCGCACGGCGACGACGCAGGCGCTGCTCGATGCGCTCCACCCGCGCATCGCGCTGATCAGCGTCGGCGCGGACAACGATTACGGCCACCCGGCCCCTGCGACCATCGCCCGTCTCCAGGGCAGCGGCGCGCAGGTCTTCCGGACCGACCTCGATGGCTCGATAGAGATCAGCACAAACGGGACCGACCTGCTGGCCCGGACCGACAAAGGCCGACCCCAGCCCACGCCCACCCATCCGGCGGTGCCGCTCGCCACGTTCGAGCCGCAGCCCGCCCGCTACCTACAATCGCGCGGATGGCAGTCCCAACGCGCGAGGAGTCGGCGCAGATCCTCGCCGGTCTCATCGCGAAGCAGAAGCTGCTCAACCACCTGACGACGACCGCCGAGGTGTGCGCCTTCTTGTGTGCCGCCCTGAAGTCGCGCGGCGTGGAGGTGAACAGCGACCTGGCCGAAGGCGCCGCATTGCTGCACGACATCGACAAGGGGCTGCGGCCGGACGATCCATATCGCGCGCTGGGCCATGGCGCCGGCGGCGCACAATGGCTGGCCGACCACGGCCATCCGGAGCTGGCGCCAGCAGTGCGCGACCACCCGGTCAACGTGATGGGCAGCGCCGCGAGCTACGAGATGTGGGCCGCATCGCAGAGCCTGGAGGCGAAGCTCGTCGCGTACTCGGACAAGCGCGCCCACCAGGACGTGGTCAGCCTCGATGAGCGCTTCGAGCGCTGGTTCAAGCGCTACCCGGGCAACCCCATGGAGCCCATCGCCTACGAACGGTTCCAACGGCTCGAGCGCGAGCTGTGTGAGCTGGCCGGTGTCACGCCGCAGGACGTCGCGCGCCTGACCTGGGTCAACCAGACGAGTGCGCTCCGTTGACGACCGCGCCGCTCGCTTACTTCTGGGGCGAGGACGCGTGGTCGATCGACCGCGCAGCGCGCGACTACCGCGCGGCCCTGGAGGCTGACGCGGGTTCAGGGTTCGACGTGTGGCGCGCGCCCAGCGACGACGATGCCGGTGCTGACAGCGGCGCCCTAAGTGACGGCAGCGCCAAGAAGAAGACGCGCGTCCTGGACGAGATCGGCCAGCACATCGCGACGGCAACGCTGTTCGGCGGCGGGACGCTGGTCATCGTCCGCCAACCCGGCTGGCTGCTGCGCGAAAGCGCCAGCCGCGAGCGCCTGTTGAAGCTGACCACCCAGATCGCGCCGGGCAACGCCCTGTGCTTCACGGAGCTTCTCGCGCAGGGTGGCAAGCCCACTGCGCCATCGACGGAGATGCGCAACACCATCGAGGCGCTGGGCGGCCAGGTGCGCGACTTTGCGCCCTTGAACGCCGCGCGGATGGAGGGCTGGATCGGCGAGCGAGCGCGCGAGCTGGACGTGACGCTGGCCCACGGCGCCGCACGCCTGCTCGCTGAGCGCGTCGGCGCGTATGTGCGCGAAGGCGATGTCGACCGGCGGCGCATGAGCGAGCTGGCCAACGCTGAGCTGGAGAAGCTGGCGCTGTACCGGCCGGGCGGCACGGTCACAAGAGACGACATGACGCGCCATGCCGGCGGCTGCCGTGCCCGGCTCAACCTGGGCGTTCCTCGACGCGCTGGGCAACCGCAGCACCGCGATGGCCACGAGCCTCGCCGCGCGGCTGATCAACGAGGCGACGCCCATGCCGGTGCTGATCACCCAGATCCACCGTCGGCTGCGCGAGCTGATCATCATGCGCGACCACCTCGCGGCGGGTACCAAGCCGGCGGACATCGTGCGCGAGCTCAAGATGCAGCCGTTCCGCGCCCAGAAGCTGTCTGAACAGGCGCGCAGCTGGAGCCAGGAGGAGCTCGATGACGCGCTCCAGGACCTGTACCAGATCGACCTGCTGACCAAGGGCATCAGCCCCGACGGCTCGCCCCATTCGATGAGCGACGACAAGTCAAGCCTGGCGCTGCTCGCATGGATCGGCGGGCACGCCAACCTGAGGAGGAAGGTTGGCGTTGGAGAGTCGAGAGCGGAGAGTCGGAGCCGTTAGGCCGGCCCCGGAGTGCGCGGCGGGTTAGAAGTCCGCGCTTGACCAGGCTTCGGATACGAGGACCCGGTCGGTTTCGATGGCGAACGTGCAGCGGCCTTCAGGGATTTCGAGCAGCTCGATCAGGTCGGGATCGAGGTACAGCTGCTGGCACTTTTCGCACAGGCTCGCCGGAATCCCAAAGAAATAGCGCTCGTCACCGTCCGCGAGACGGAAGGTGGTATCGAAGCGCGAGCTGATCAGGCTGCGCGAGCAGGCTGGGCAGAGATTTCCAACGCGAGACATGCACCGACTCTAGGTACAGTGCGGTGCACTCCACATGACTCGTAGGTACTCATCCCCACCGCCGGATGGGGTACGCATACCTACTGCAGGCGGACCAGCAGCGGCGCGTCCGCCCACAGCTTCTCGAGCTGGTAGTAGTCGCGCTCCGGCGGCGCCATGACATGGACGATGACGCTGCCGTAGTCGATCAGCATCCAGTGGGCGCCGGCCGATCCTTCCCGACCCACCGGCTTGATGCCGTCGTCGCGCAACGCTGAGGCAATGCCGTCGACGATGGCCCCCAGCTGGCGCTCCGACTGACCCGAGCAGATGACGAAATAGTCGGCCAGGGTGGTCAGGCCACCGATCTCGAGCAGCACGATGTCCGACGCCTTCTTGTCTGACGCGAGCTCCACGATTTGCCGGGCGAGAGTCAGCGCCTGCTCGGCGCCAGAGTCGCTGGTCTTGGGCACTGGCTTGCGCCGGCGGGGCAGGCCGGAACGGATGGGCGTGGGCTCAGGCAGGTCCTGGGCTGCGGCTTCGCCGGTGATGGTTACGTCGCTCTTCTTACGCGGCACGACTACTCCCTGTAGAGGTGATGTTCGCCGATGTGCGCCGCCACGGCAGGCGGCACGAGATAGCGAATTGACTTGCCCGCGGCGACGCGGGCGCGAATGTCCGTCGCGGAGTTGCCCAGCCGGCTCGTCTGGACAAGGGTGAAGCGGTCGTGCCGCCCCGGGAAATGGGTGGCCAGCCAGTCGGCCGTGATGTCGTCAAAACCCAGCCGGTTGACGACCGCTACCTGCGCGAGCTCGAGGATGCGGTCCACGTTGCGCCAGGTCGTGGGCATCAACGCCGCGGTCTCTGCTGACACGATGAGTACGAGATTCGGCTTCGACTCATGCGCCGCCATCACTTCGAGGGTGTGAACCGTGAAGCTGGGCTCTTCGCGATCGATCTCGTAGCGGCTCACCGCGAAGGCCGGGTTGTCGGCGATGGCGAGCTCGATCATGGCCAGCCGGTCCGCGGCCGAGGTGTGAGGCGCGTCACGATGGACCGGCTGCCCGGCGGGCACGAACAACACGGCCGCGAGATCAAGCTCCTCGCACGCCTGCTCGGCCATGGCCAGATGGCCGTAATGGATGGGATCGAAGATGCCGCCCAGGATCCCCCAGCGCTGATCGCTCAAATCTGCCTTTCCTCCGCAGTGCGCCTTCGGCGCTGCTGCGCGCTCCCGGCCGGACCCGGTCGTTCCGCCCGGTTCCGGCCGTCGCTTGCGTCCTCCGCGTCCCATTCGAGCTCGACCTTGCCGATGCGCACCGTGTCGCCGCTGGTGACACCTGCCCTGACCAGCTCACGCTCGACGCCTAGGCGGGCCAGGTCGCGCTGGAAGCGATCGGCCGATTCGGGGTTGTCAAAGTTGGTCTGGGCGGCAAGTCGTTCGATGCGCCGGCCGGCGACGCGGTATGCGCCGTCCTCGCGCGTGACTTCAAACGCGTCGGGGCCGGCTTCGAAGCGATGGATGACGACGCCGGCCGGCTCGGTCGGCTGGGCGAGCGTCGCGGCATCGGGCAGCAGCTGGGCCAGGGACGCGATCAGCTTGTCGATGCCGGTGCCGGCGTCAGCTGAGATGGCGATGAACGGAATGCCATCCTTGGCGCGCCGCTTGGCGAACGCGGCCCGGTTCTCCGCGCCGGCGGGCAGATCGATCTTGTTGCCGATCACCAGGCTGACCTTGTCAAGGAGCTTGGGATCGTGCGCCTCCAGCTCCTCGCGGATGACCTGGTAGTCGCGCTCCGGGTCCGCCGCGGCGAGGTCAACGACATGGCCCAGGACGCGTGTCCGCGAAACGTGGCGCAGGAAGGCGTGGCCCAGGCCAGCGCCGGCGCTGGCGCCCTCGATGAGCCCGGGCATGTCGGCGATGGTTACGCGCCGCTCATCGGCCGGATCCGCGGCGGCCAGGTCGAGCACGCCCAGGTTGGGGCTGAGCGTGGTGAACGGGTACGAGGCGATCTCTGGGTTTGCGGCCGAAAGCGCGGCGAGCAGGGTTGACTTGCCGGCGTTGGGCAGCCCGACCAGGCCGACGTCGGCGATGAGGCGCAGCTCGAGCTGGATGCGCCTCTCCTCGCCGGGTTCGCCCTTCTGGGAATGCGTCGGGGCGCGGTTGATCGAGGTCGCGAAATGAACGTTGCCCAGGCCGCCGCGCCCGCCGCGCGCGACCATCATCGTCTGCTCGCGCGACACGAGATCGGCCAGCAGATCGCCGCTCTGGGCGTCGCGTACGACCGTGCCCGGCGGGACCTTCAGGTACAGGTTCTCGCCCGCCTTGCCGTGGCGCTTGGAGCCCTCGCCCCGGCCGCCGTGGCCGGCGCGGAAGTGGTGCCTCATGCGGTAGTCGCGCAGCATCGTCTCGCCGGCGTCCACCACCAGGTATATCGATCCACCGCGACCGCCATCGCCGCCATCGGGCCCGCCGCGTGGCACGTGCGCCTCGCGCCGGAACGTCGCCGCGCCGTCCCCGCCGTTACCGGCAGTGACGGTGATCGTGACCTCGTCGAGGAACATGTGGCCTGAATCCTAGTCGCGGCCGGAATGTCGAACGGACCGCCGCCGTGAGGCAACGGTCCGTCTGATCTCGGTTTCGCGGGTGGGCCGGGGCATCCGGCCCGATCGGATTGCTACTTGGCCGCCTCTTCAACCGCCGCCTGGCGGGTGAGCGTGGCCAGGAACTCGGCGTTCGAGTTGGACTTGGCCAGGCGGTTGAGCAGCAGCTCGATGCCCTCGTTCGTGCCAACGGCGCTGAGCATGCGGCGCATCGTCCAGACCATGCGCAGCGTGCCCTCCTCGAGCAGCAGCTCCTCGCGGCGCGTGCCCGAGCGCTGGACGTCGATTGCCGGGAAGACGCGCTTCTCAGCGAGCTTGCGGTCAAGGATGAGCTCGGAATTACCGGTGCCCTTGAACTCCTCGTAGATGACGTCGTCCATGCGCGAGCCGGTATCGATCAGGCAGGTGCCGATGATCGTCAGTGAGCCGCCCTCCTCGATCTTGCGTGCGGCGCCAAAGAAGCGCTTGGGCGGGTACAGCGCGATCGGGTCGATACCACCTGACAGCGTGCGGCCCGACGGCGGCAGTGCCAGGTTGTAGGCGCGTGCCAGGCGGGTGATGGAGTCGAGCAGGATGACCACGTCGCGGCCGGTCTCAACCTGGCGCTTGGCGATCTCGAGCGCGACCTCGGCGGTGCGCGTGTGGTTCTCAGTGGGTTCGTCGAAGGTCGACGCGATGACCTCGCCCTTGACGCTGCGGCGCATGTCGGTCACTTCCTCGGGCCGCTCGCCGATCAGCGCCACCATCAGCAGAATCTCGGGGTAGTTGGCGGTGATGCCGTTGGCGATGTGCTTGAGCAGGAACGTCTTGCCCGCCTTGGGCGGCGAGACGATCAGCGCGCGCTGGCCCTTGCCCAGCGGGTTGACCAGGTTGATGAGGCGCTGGCTGAGGTTTTTGGGATCAGTCTCGAGGTTGATCAGCTCGAACGGGTGAACCGGGGTAAGCGCGTCGAAGAACGGTCGGCGCTTGGCGGTCTCCGGGTCGACGCCGTTGACGCTGTCAACGCGGATCAGGCCCCAATACTTCTCGCCGTCCTTGGGCTGGCGGATGATGCCGCCGACGCGGTCGCCCGCGCGCAGCCCGGAGCGCCGGACCTGCGAGGACGAGACGTAGACGTCATCGGGCGAGGGCATCAGGCCGCGGCGGCGCAGGAAGCCGTAGCCATCGTCGACGATGTCGAGAATGCCGGTCACGAAGACCTGGCCACCCTGCTCGGCCTGGCGCGCCATGATGCGCTCGACCAGGTCGTCGGGCCGCATCGTCTTGGCGTCGGCCACGTCGAGCTCGCCGCCGATCTCGACCAGTTGCTTGAAGTTCTTGCTCTTGAGTTCGTTGATGTTCATCGAAATCCTGTCGCGGATATGGGGATGCGCGGGCGTTTGAACCGGCACAGGTGGGGCCGCGGCGCACGCCACACGTGGGGCGCGGCCTCTGGGAATTGCACCCCGGCGGACGCGGCGCTGCCGAGTCGCTGGTTTCGGGGATGCATCCACTATATCACCTTGAAAGCCGACTGACACCTGCTCCAGCACGCTCAAGTTGGGCTAACGTCAGCCCTTCCGGCCGACCATTCACGCATGGCCGATTCACCCACCCGCACCATGCGCGCCACGCGCAGCCGGTACTCGCCCACGGCCGAGCTGGGCCGGGGTGCCACCGCGACCGTTTGGCGCGCGCGCGACGCGCGCACGGGGCGCGAGGTCGCGCTGAAGCGCTTCCACCCGCATCTCGCGGCCGATCCGGTTGCGCGGGCCCGAATCGAAGAAGAGGTCGCGGCCGCGTCGCGCGTGAGCCACCCCAACATCATCTCGGCAGTCGACCAGATCGACGATCGCGATGGGCTCGCGCTCGTCTTCCCGTTTGTTGCGGGCGCGACGCTGGCGCAGCGGCTCGGGGACGGCCAACGCCTCGCACCACGAGCCGCGGCACAGATCGCGCTCGACATCAGCGACGCGCTGGGCGTCGCCCACGCGAGTGGCGTGATCCACCGCGACGTTAAGCCCGCCAACATCCTGCTGGGCGAAGACGGCAAGGCGCGGCTGCTCGACTTCGGGATTGCGCGCGCCATCGACGAGGTCGACGAGCAGCACGCACTGACGGGCGCAGGCATGGCCATCGGGACGCTGCCCTACATGGCGCCCGAGCAGCTGGCAGCCGGGCCAATCACGCCCGCGAGCGACGTCTACGCCCTGGGCGTGGTGATGTACGAGATGCTCGCCGGGCGACAGCCATATGCGGCCGCGAGCCCGGTGACGCTCGCCAATGAACAGGCACAGCCACCGGCGGCTGTGGCCGACGTGCCCGCGCCGTTGATGGCGCTGACGCTCGAGATGCTCGCGGCTGACGCGGCCCAGCGGCCAGACGCCGCACAGGTCGCACGCGGCCTGCGGGCGTGGCTCGATGGCCGCGCCGACGCCGAGGCCGCGACAAGCCTGGTTGTTGCCGCACGGCCGCCGCTAATCCCCGGGCCGGGGCGGCCCCTGGGTTGGCCCGCCGCTGGCCTGGCCGCGATCGCAATCGCTATCGCGGTGCCAGTGGTCGCCGCAGGTTTCCTGACGCCCGGCCCGGCACAGCCCAATCTGGCGCCGACGACCACCGCCGGTGACGTCTCTGTCGCCGCAGCGCCGGTCACACCCACGTCCACGGCGACGCCAACACCCGCGCCGACGCCCGCCCCGGTGATCAATGCGAGCAGGCCGGTGCCGCCGCCCGCAGACTCAGAGGGCGGCGGCCGCCACCGGCACCACCATCACAAGCACCACCGCCACGGGCCGCACGAGGACTGATCAGTCAGTGGCCCACGCCGCTGACCGTTAGTTGTGGCGGCTGGCTCCGGCCTTGGCGCCCGAGTCGGCCGCTTGGCGGGCCTTCTCCCAGTCCTCGCGGAATTTGGTGATGCCCGAGTCGGTCAGCGGGTGATGAACCATCATCTGGAGCACCTTGAAAGGCGTCGTGGCGATGTGCGCGCCGAGCAGCGCCGCCTCCGTCATGTGGCGCGGATGGCGGATCGATGCCGCCAGCACCTCTGAGTCGAGATCGTGCATCTCGACGATGCCAACCAGCTCACGGATGACGTCCATCCCATCCTGGTTGATGTCGTCGAGCCGGCCCACAAACGGGGAGAGCAGCGATGCGCCGGCCTTGGCGGCCAGCAGACCCTGGTTGGCGGTGAAGATGAGCGTGCAGTTGGTCTTGATGCCCTCTTCGGCGAATCGGTAGATCGCTTCCAGGCCCTCTTCGCTCATGGGCACCTTGACCACGATGTTCGGTGCGAGCTTGGCGAAGTGGCGGCCCTCCTTGAGCATGCCTTCGACGTCCTCAGCGACGACCTCAGCACTCACCGGGCCCGACGTGATGCCGCAGATTTCGACCAGCACCTCGTCGTAGGTCTTGCCGCTCGTCTTGGCGAACAGCGACGGGTTGGTGGTCACGCCGTCAAGCACGCCCCAGCGCGCAGCGATGCGGATCTCTTCGATGTCCGCGGTGTCAAGGAAGATCTTCATCGGCAACTCCTTACGCGGGCAGTCTACCTAGGCTTAGCCACCGGACACGCGGCAGTGCCGGCCACTAGAAGCGTGCGACGTCGTTGCAGACGAAATCGATCGTGAAGTCGGTACCTGAGGCGTGGCCCGCCACCGTGAACGCGACACTCGTGCCCTGGTCGTCCACTGTCGCGTTAGCGTTGTCGTCACTGAACCAGTCCTTGTCAAAGTCGTCGCCGAAGATCATCTGGACGTTGGACTTGCCGCCATCGGCCGGTAGATCGAGGGTCAGCGTTTGGAGCTCCCCCTGCACCGGCTCGGAGGCACCATAGGTAACCGTCCATCTGCCCCCTCTGAAAAGCCCCAGGCTGCACGTAGCCTCGGCGCTGAGCGCGTGATGCGTCCCGGCGTGAGCACCGGACGCGATCTTGATCGTGACCTCTCCTGGCGCCGGCGACGGGCTGGGTGCCGGCGTCGGTGACGCGTTGGCCGCTTCTTCGGCTGCCCGAGACAGCACGCCGGGGCGTAGTTCGCAGCGGAAACCGGTCGTCAACGAGAGCCTCTCGTCGGCCGCATTGCGCATGTCATCGAGCGTTATCTGGCCGACCAGCGGGTCGGTGCCCGCGATCTCGACGCTGCCCTGCCAACCGCCCTCCGGGTCGGCGGGGGCATATGGTTCGCCGCGCGGCCCGTCTGATGGTTCGGGCTCGCCGCCGTACAGCACCGGGAACATCTGGTCGACGGTGATCCCGATGCCGCTGCCGGCATAGACCTCCGTTTCGACCGGGACGGCATGGCTGCCGACCTTGAGCGGAACGGTCGTCGACAAGCTGTAGAGCGTCCCGTCGTCGGCGAAGTAGAAGAACCCGAGCTCCGCCATCCCCGCGCCAACGACACACTAGACCTGGAGCGCTGTCGCCTGTCCGGCAGACTCGATCGCGCCGTGCATCGCGTAATCGATGCTGGGCAGACGCCAGACCTGCGCCAGACAGCCGTTCTCGTCGCCGCCGACCCGTGCGACGGCCGACTCGTCGCCCCAATGAAGCAGCAACCAGCTCGGCAGAGTCAGGTTCGGCATGGGTTGCGCGGTCTCGCCCGGGCGGGGTGTCGGGATCGTCAGGTGCGCCTCATCGGTCACCGCCCATTGGCCCGCACCCAGGACAGCGGTGAGCGTGGGGCAATCCATACGCGCCTGGATAAGGGCGTAATGGTCGGTGCCCTGGGCCAGCGTCCCCGCCGGAAGGTACAGCCCGGGCAGCATGGGCTGCGGGGGATGATCGGCGACGGCGCCAAGGTCGACTGGCGAGAAGCTGCCGCCGAGGTCGACAGATGGAGCCGGCGAGGTTCCGGGCGGCCCCTCGGCCGGCGGCGAGCCCAGCGGCGTTGGCGTGGGCGCAGGCGGCGTCGGGCCGCCGCACGCGAGCGTCAGCACCGTGACTGTGGCGAGGCCGGCTAGCCAAACGGACTTGATCATGGGAAGTAGCTGTCCGAGCCCTCACCGCCGGGGCACATGGCAGAGGCATTGTTCTCGAAGTCGTCGGGGCTGTAGCGGACCACGTCGAAAACGGCACTCCGGCCGTCGAACACGGCCAGCGGCTCGAGTGACTGGCCCTCGATCGTCAGCGTCGCGGTGCCGACCACCTGGCCCGCGAGCTTGACCTTGCCGCTCGAGGTATTGCTGAAGCCGCGGCCCTTCCAGCCGGCATTCCACTGACTCGTGTTGACGTCGACGTCCATCCCGAAGCCACCCATGACGACGGCGCGGTCGAAACCGTCCGATAGATCGAGCTGGAAGTTTTCGTCGACCGTGCTCGGAGTGCCTTCCGGGAAGGTCGGCAGACTCAGCTTCGGGAGAATCGAGTTGGCCAGATCGCCGAACGCATTGAGGTCGGCGTTAACTCCGGTCGTGCCCTGCCAGCGCCCCTTGAGTCCGTCGCACGTCCAGAGCTTCACCTTGATCGGCAGGAAATACCAGAGCGCGAAAAGCGTCGTCTCACCCTCGATCACGAGGATGTCTGCGCCCGAGTGGTACTCCACCGGCAGCGTGACGCTCTGGCTCGGCAGGCCGATGCGGCGGATGGCAGAGTTCACCAGGTCGAAGATCTTGTCCGCCGCGAAGCCGAACGGATCCTTCAGCCCGAGCGCGTCTTTGAGCGCGAACGGGAAGTCGTCCTTGTCGACGCTGGCGTGGACAGTCGCCTTGCCCGTCTTGAGCTTGCCCGCCTCCGGCTGGCGTTCGACGGCTGGCTCGAGGATCACCTTCGACTGGCCCGACTTGTCGGTGTCGACTCCGCCGCCACCGGTCGGCGTGAACTCGCCCGCCTGCCCGGCAACCGGGCGCAACAGCTTGCCCTGGGCCGCCCTGTTCTGTGGCTGATCGATCGACCAGCGCACCTTGAACCCGGGCAACGGCCCTTCCGGGAAGACATCCATGTTGGCGAAGAGCTTCAGGCAGGCAGCCGCGTTCGCGGAGAGCGGGTAGTCGAAGCGAACGGTCGCGGTGACCGTGAGGTTGCGACTCGCGTCGCCCGGCTGGTGGCGGAAGTGCGTCCCGGTCGGTGACGCGACCAGGTTCATGCGGATGCCGGTGAGCCAGATTAGCGTCGTCAGGATCGCGCTCGCCTTGTCGATGCGGCCCTTGGTGTTGTCGAACTTCTCGGCGAGCTCCTTGTTGCCCAGCGCCCACTTGAATGTCTCCCAGAGCAGCGCGCCACCGGTGTCGCCGATCGTCTTGTCATAGGCGTCAAGCGCCGCGATGCAGCCGCCCCTTTCCGCGGCGCGCGCGACGCGCACCCTCAGCACCTCGTCCAGCACTGTCCGGCGCGCCTGCGGGGCAGTGACCTTGTAGGCGGGCGACGCGATGTGGGCGAAAAGCAGCGCCACCTGGAGTGGATCGAGTGTCGCCGGCGCCGAGTCGAGCGCCGCTGAGTACACCTCGCCCTGCTTGGCGCCCAGCGCGCGCACCGCCGCGCCCGCGAAGACCGACTCGGCGGGCGGGATGGGCGCCGCAGGATCGGCGCTCGGCTTGCCCCACTGGCCCAGCGCGGTGGCCAGGGCGTCGAGCGGAATCGGCTCGGGAAAGATGCCCGAGTCAACCAGCAGGAAGTCGGCTTCCTCGAGGGTGTAGAAGTCGCCGGCGCGGACCGAGCGGGTCACGTTGGGCACCATCTCCGCCGGGACTGCGGCGTCAAACAGGACGTTGTCGTCCGGCAACGCGATGGCCAGGCCGTCAAGGTTGATCAGCGGCAGGCCGGCGCGGCGCAGCACCTCCCACGTAGCGAAGGTCGCGACCTCGAAGTCCTCGTCATACACGAGATCGATCAGCGCCACCGCGGCCGCGCTCGGTTCGGTGGGGAGCGGCGGCAGGATGGCATCGCGGGCAGCGAAGTAGTCCCACTCATCCGCAGCCAGCGTGGTCGGCTGGCCCAGCGGCGCACCGGCGACTGCCAGAGCCAACGCCACGGCGAGGGACAGCACGAGCCTGAGTCGCAGGGGCCGGAAGGCAGAAGTGGTGTGGTCCCCCCGCATCTTGGCGGGGATGATACGAAAAACCGCAGTGGCGCGATAGACTGACCGATCAGTCCGGGGGCCCGGGCACCCCTGCATCGGCGGCGGATTTCACGGGCGCTGCCATATCTCGCAGCGCGCCCGCCACGCGGTCGAGAGCGGCACCGACACCGGTCGCGTCCAGCTGCTCAACCCCACGACCGAAAACCAGCGCCTCGAGCCGGCCCATCGCGCGGGCGTTGAGGCGAACGAGCCGCTCAACCTCAGTCGGGCGATGGCTGATCAGGTCGAGCGTCTTCTCGATCTGAACCGTGTGCTCCTCGATGTGCGACGGCCACCGCCACATCCTGAATCCGACGGTGACCGGGAAGCCGTACCAGCCCGCGGCCGAACCCATCTCGTCAGTGGTTAGGGTGGCGAAGCGCGACGAAGCCGCATCGACGATGTCATCCAGCTTGTGGCGCACATCCCTGAGCGTGCCGGTCGCCTCCGCGTCGTCCTCAGGCATGGACGCGAAGAGGTGGTCGGGCGCGCGACGCGACCCTTCTGGCTTGGGCTCGTGACGCACTGAGATCCAATAGGCGCTTCCCCAGGCATAGCCACGCTGGCCGCCGATGATGTGGCCCATCGTCTGACGAATGGTCCACTCGCTCCCGCCAGGATTGGCGTCAAGATCGGCATCCGATAAGCCGGCCAACACGCCCTGGAGATCCCAGCGCGCCGCGGACGTCGCCCCGACCGCTTCCCGGGCCTCGCTCGACTCCTTGCCACCGATCGCCAGCGCGACCTGAGCAGCCGCCGATTCCAGGACCTCCAACGTCCGATAGAAGGCGTAGCGGACGTTGATGTCGTTGCCGTCCCATACCCACAATGAGGTGAGCCGCTCATCCGGGATCGTGCCGAGCACATCGAACGTGCCGTCGAAAGCATTGCGCAGACGCGCGAGTGCCGGATGCAGATCGACGACGGGGCCGGGCGCGCGCTCGAGTACGAATGGGTCGAGCACGGCGGTCATGGTTTGGTCAGGCCGTGGCGACGGCTGGTTCGGTGGTAGCGGGTGCTCCGGCCTTCGCCGCCTGCTCGATCGCCGCCTGGACGAAGCCGTCGAACAGGGGATGCGGCCGGTCCGGCCGCGAGCGGAACTCAGGGTGGAACTGAGATGCCACGAACCACGGATGATCCTTGAGCTCCACGATCTCGACGAGCCGACCGTCCGGTGACTGGCCGGACAGAAGCATGCCGCCCTTCTCGAGCGCGTCGCGGTACTGGTTCGAGACCTCGAAGCGATGGCGATGGCGCTCGTAGATGACCTCTTCGCCGTACGCCGCCGCGGCCTTTGAGCCGGGCGTCAGCTTCGCCGGGTAGAGACCCAGGCGCATCGTGCCGCCCTTCTCCTCCATGTCGCGCTGGTCGGGCATGAAGTCGATCACCGGCGCGTTGGTGAAGAGGTCGAACTCGGTCGAGTTGGCGTCCCTGGCGCCAACGACGTCGCGTGCGAACTCGATCACGCCGCACTGCAGGCCCAGGCACAAGCCCAGGTACGGCACCTTGCGCTCGCGCGCATAGCGCGCGGCGAGGACCTTGCCCTCGATGCCGCGATGGCCAAAGCCGCCGGGCACCAGCACGCCAGCGGCGCCGGCGAGTGTCTGCTCGTAGTTGTCCGCCGTCAGCGCCTCCGAATCGACCCAGCGGATGACGATCGAGCGGCCGTGAGCCCAGCCCGCGTGACGCATCGCCTCGCGCATCACGCTCGTCGCGCCAACCGCTTGCGGATCGGGCGCGGCAAAGTGGTACGCGTCCGAGTTCGTCGCGTACCCCAACACCTCGGCGTAAATCCGCGCGCCGCGCGCGAGCGCGTGTTCCAATCGTTC
>DAIERN010000005.1:19254-19482 GCA_027346765.1 Chloroflexota bacterium
TCGAGCTGGGGCTTGGGCTTCTTGATCAGCTCGACGAGCTCGCGCCAAGCCGCGAGGTCGGCCGGTTTGGCCTTGTCGTCGAGGCCAAGCTCGCGGACGATGAGATCGTCCAGACCGCGTTCGTGGAACTGCAGCGGCACTTCGTAGATCGTCTCCGCGGTGGGCGCGGGGATGACCGCCTCGACCGGGACGTCGCAGAACAGGGCGATCTTCTCGCGCAGGTCGTCG
>DAIERN010000060.1 GCA_027346765.1 Chloroflexota bacterium
ACGCCTCTCTGCACCTCGCGGATGCTTCGCGCGGTCAGCGCGCGCTGCACGATGTACTGATTGAATCCCCAATAGACGAAATTGATGATCCAGATGCCCCCGAACACGGCGGCCGTGCCGGGCAGGTATTTGTAATAGGGATTATCCGGCGACAGCACCATGTCGAAATGTCCGGCCAGCCGATGCGTCAAGGTATAAAAACCGGTGGCAAGGCCGGTGATGTCGTCGTTGCCGCCGACTGGGTGAAGCTGCTCGTCGAGCGCGACGCGATCGCGCTCCATCCTGACGCGGCCAACTGGGCGGGCATCGCGGTCTTCAAGCGGGCCGTGCCCATCTTCCGCGAACGCGGCTACCGCGCCCGGCTCCTCGCCGCCGCATACCGCAGCGTGCTCCACTGGACGGAGCTCGTCGGCGGCGACGTGACGCTCACGATGCCGTTCGCCTGGCAGCAGCGCTTCGACGCGGCCGGGATCGAGCCGGAGTCCCGAATTAACCTGCCGGTCGACGCAGACCTGGTCGCGGACCTCCTAGCGCGGATCCCCGACTTCCGCCGTGCCTACGAGCCCGACGGTATGACGCCTGCCGAGTTCGAATCGTTCGGCCCCAGCGCCCGCACGCTGCGCGCCTTCATCAAGTCCTACCACGACCTGCAGGCCGCAATCCGCGACGTCTACCTGCCAGACCCGGACGCGAAGCCCGCTTAGCGGCCGTCCCAGCCTTCGAGGAGGCGCGTGGTGGCTTCCTCGAAATGGTGGCGCAGCGCGTCGGCGACCAGGCGCGCATCGCGCTTGTGGAGCGCGTCGATGATCGGCGTGTGCAGGTTGGCGGTCCACTGCTCGTTTGCGCCCGGCGCCACGAGGGTGATGTAGGTCCGCTGGTACGGCTCGAGCGAGCGCCACACCCGCTGGAGGGCGTGGTTGCCCGACAGTGACAGCAGCCGCTCATGGAATTGCGTGTCGGCCAGGGCGACCGCGTGGCGGTCCTTCTTGGCGGCGGCTTTGCGCATGCGCGCGTGGAGGGCAGCCAGGTCGGCCAGGTCGGAGTCGGTCATCTTGGGCACACCCAGGCGGGCGCCCAGCACCTCGAGCTCAGTCCGCACCAAGTAGGCGTCGCGCATCTCGTCCGCGCTCGGGCGGCGGACGCGCGCCCCGCGAAAGGGCAGGATCTCGATCAGGCCAAGCGCCTCCAGGCCGCGCAACGCCTCACGGACGGGTGCCTGCGAAGTGCCCAGCTCGCGCGCCACGCGCGTTTCGACGATGCGCGTCTCCGGCGGGTAGCGGCCGGCGAAGATGTCCTGCAGCAGGCGCTCTTTGACCTGCTCGGCCAGGACGCTACGGACCAGCTCGGTGTCGGCGGTCATTCTCGATAATCGATGATCGCACGATCCGTGGCGACGTGCGCGTGCCAGCCGCGTGATATCAGGCGCCGGGTGCGATGAGCTCAACCGATGGGAAATAGGTGCGGTAGCGCGTCGCGTCGCGGGTGAGCAGTCGATATCCCGCGATGGCGGCATGAGCACCGATGTAGAAGTCCGGAAGAGGCGATTGCCTTATGCCGCCACCCTGGCGATAGCGCAGGAATACCTTGCCGGCCAGGAAGGCGGCCTCCCAGGGCAGCTCTTCCCGCCGGTATAGGTCGGGCGGCAGAGCATCTTCGAGCGACTCGACCGTCTCGAATCCGATCGAGACCTCGGCATAGACCAAGGCGTTGATCACGAGGATCGACTGATCGGCCGCCCGCTCGAGGGCGGTTTGCGACCACGAACCCCAGCCAGGGTCGTTGGTCACGACATCGAGCAGCACGTTGCTGTCGACGAGCACCGGCGTCATGCGTTGTCGCGCGTGAGCGCCATGATCTCGTCCGTCGTCATCGAGACGTGTCCGGGAGCGCGGCGAAGGTGGCCAATGACCTTTGCACCGCGGCCAAGACGTCGCGTCGACCGCGCCTTGACGATGCGGACAGCATTGCGCTCGACAACGAAGTCAACTTCCGTGTCAGGCAGGAAGCCGGCCTTCTCTCGTACGGCCTGCGGGATCGTTACCTGGCCTTTCGACGTAATGCGCATCTGAGTCTCCTTCTTACCGGTACGAATAATACCGCGCCAGGCGAGCTCGAAGCCCATTCGGCTTCCGGGATCAAACGGCCGGCAGCAGTCGGGCGAAGAGCTCGTTAGAAAGGAGCCGGCCACGGCGCGTGAGTCGGACGCCCGACCCGACCGACTCCAGCAGGCGCTGCTCCCTCCCCCAGTCGAGGACAGCCCCGAGCTCGCCGGTGGCCGACTTGACGCCCATGCTCGTTCGCAGGGCCAGGATCGCCCGCTCGGCCTGCGCAGTCGCGGGGTCACTCTCGTCGCGCGAACCAGGCGGCTGGCGGCCATCGGACAGGGCGGCCATGTAGGCGTCCAGCCGGGCGGCGTTCCAACGGCGAGTTTGAGCGCCGTCGAAGGCGTGGGCGCCGGGCCCGACCGCCTCCCAGGCGTCGCCGCGCCAGTAAGCCAGGTTGTGGCGGCTTTGCTTGCCGGGCAGCGACCAGTTCGAGAGCTCGTACCAGTTCAGGCCGGCCGCGGCGAAGGCGTCGTCAGCAATCTCGTACATATCGGCCGCGCGATCTGAGTCCTGCTCACCGACCGCCTGCCTGCGCCAGCTGGCCGCACCGCGCCGCATCGGCAGGTGGTCGTCACCGTCGGGGTCGTCGAGGGTCAGCGCGTAGGCACTGATGTGATCTGGCTCCAGGGCGAGCGTGCCAGCCAAGGTGTCACGCCACGACTCGATGGTCTGTGCGGGCACGTCGTACAGGAGGTCGAGGCTGATGTTGGCGAAGCCCGCGCGGCGCGCAGAGCGGACGGTTTCGACGATGTCTGCGGGCGCGTGGCGGCGGCCAAGCCGCTTCAGCTCGTCGGGGGCGAGGCTCTGCGCGCCCACGCTCAGCCGGTTCACGCCAGCGGCGCGGAATCCGGCAAGGTCGCCGCGCTAGCCGCCGCCGGGGTTGGCTTCGATCGTTATCTCAGCGTCTCGTTTGATGCCAAACGCGGCACCAGCGGCGGCGAGCAGCCGCTCAACTTGCGCGGGGCTCATCAGTGATGGCGTGCCACCGCCCAGGTAGACGCTGCCCAGGTTCGCGCCGGGGACGGCGCGCAGGCTGATCTCGGTGACGAGCGCGTCGACCAGCGCGTCGATGCGGTTGGCGGGTCCGCGCGCGTCCTTGCCGCCGTAGACGACGAAGTCGCAGTACGGACAGACGGACACGCAGAACGGGAAGTGGACGTAGAGCGCGACGGGCGGCGTGGTCATTCGATGGGCCGCGGGTTGCTGCCGGGCGCGCGTTCGGGGACGACGTCGAGGCCGTCCGCATCTTCGGTCGCCTCGCTTTCCTCCTGCGTTTCATCCTCGGCCGCGGCGGTCGGCGTGACCTGGCCGGCGTGACCGGTGGCAACGAAGATCGCGAAGCGAGTCAGGGCGTGCGCCAGGAGCGCCGCACCAATGCCCCCGGTGATCACGGTCAGCATGCCGCTGAGGAGGCCCATCCCCAGCCATAGCGCGAGGAGGCTGCGCGGCCGGCCCGCGCCACCAAGTCGCGTCGCAAGCGCGTAGACCACAGCCTGGAACGCGACCGCGTACAAGGGCGGCCAGCTGGACCACAGCAGCAGGCCCAGCAGCACGCCGCGGAACGCCACTTCATCGATGAAGGCGGTCGCAACCGAGTTGAGCAACCCGACCGGGTACGCGGGCCCATCGGGCAAGTTGACGACGCCGAAGCGCCACCACGCGTAGACGAGGCCAGCCATCCCGCCGACGAACGCCAGCGCCAAACCCCACAGCAACGCGATTGGCTTGGGCTCGCCGAACCTCAGGTGGAGCAGCGCCTCGGGCTGGGCGAAGACGTAGTAGGTGACGACGATCAGCAGGATGCCCAGGCCATACCAGGTGAGGCGGCTCGCCCAGCCGCGCCAGTCGTTGACGTCGCGCTCGTCATCGAAGTCCGCGGCGCCAAATCGCCGCGCGTCAAACCGCAGGACGATCAGCAGGCCCAAAGCCGCGAGCGTCATCAGGTTGTCCAGCGACAGCGTCACCCCGCGGCCCCTTCTTATGCCTCGCTCGTCGAGCGCAGCACCGCGAGGAAGGCTTCCTGCGGTATCTCGACGCTGCCCACGCGCTTCATGCGCGCCTTGCCCGCCTTCTGCTTCTCGAGCAGCTTGCGCTTGCGGGTGATGTCGCCGCCGTAGCACTTGGCGAGGACGTTCTTGCGCATCGCGCTGATCGTCTCGCGGGCGATGACGTTTGAGCCGATCGCCGCCTGGACGGGCACCTCGAACATCTGCCGCGGAATGAGCTTCTTGAGCCGCTCAACCAGCTCGCGCCCCTGGGTCTGCGCGTTGGAGCGGTGCACGATCAGCGACAGCGCGTCCACTGGTTCCGAGTTCACCAATACGTCGAGTCGGACGAGCTCGCCCTCGCGGTAGCCGATCTCCTCGTAGTCGAGCGACGCGTAGCCCTGGGAGCGGCTCTTGAGCTGATCGAAGAAGTCGACGATCACCTCGGCCAGCGGCAGCTCGAAAGTGAGCAGCACGCGCTCCGGGTCGAGGTACTCCAGGCCATGGAATATGCCGCGCCGGCCGGTGGCGAGCTCGGTCAGCGTGCCGATGTACGAGCTGGGGGTGATGATGCTCGCCTTCACCCACGGCTCGCTGATCGCCTCGATCTCGCCCAGCGGCGGCAGGTGCGCCGGGTTGTCCACCTCGACCTCGCCGCGGCCGGCGGTCAGCCGCACGCGGTACTCCACGGACGGCGCCGACGCGATCAGGTCCAGGTCGAACTCGCGCTCCAGGCGCTCCTGGACGATCTCCATGTGCAGCAGGCCCAGGAAGCCCACGCGGAACCCCGTGCCCAGCGCGATCGACGTCTCCGGCTCGAACGAGATCGACGCGTCATTCAGGTGGAGCTTTTCGAGCGCCTCGCGCAGGTCCGGGAAGTCCTCGCCAACGATGGGGTAGAGGCCGGCGAAGACGAGCGCCTTGGCCTGCTTGTAGCCCGGCAAGGGCGCGGTGGCAGCGCCGGCAGAGGTGGTCATGGTGTCGCCCACCTGGCAGTCGCGCACGCTCTTCAAGCCAGTGGCGACATAGCCGACTTCGCCCGGACCCAGGCCATCCACGGCGACCTGCTGCGGCCGAAAAACCCCCAGCTCCAGGATCTCCGACTGGGCGCCCGAGGCCATCAATCGGACCGACTGGTGGTCGGCCAGCCTCCCCTCGAAAAGTCGCACGTAGGCAACGACGCCCTTGTACGGGTCGTAGTGCGAATCGAAGATCAGGCCGCGCAACGGTTTGTCGGGATCGCCCTTGGGTGGCGGCACCCGGGCGACCACCGCCTCGAGCACTTCCGCGACGCCGGTACCCTCCTTGGCGCTGACCAGCAGCACCTCTTCGCGCGGAATGGCGAGCACGCTCTCGAGCTCTTCCATCACCACGTCAGGCTGGGCCGACGGCAGGTCGATCTTGTTGATGACCGGGATGATCACCAGGCCGTGCGCGAGCGCGAGGTGCACGTTGGCCAGGGTCTGCGCCTCGATCCCCTGGGCCGCGTCGACAACGAGGATCGCGCCCTCGCACGCCTGCAGCGACCGGCTGACCTCGTACGAGAAGTCGACGTGGCCGGGCGTGTCGATCAGGTTGAGCGCGTATCGCTGGCCGTCGCGCGCGTCGTACTCGAGCCGCACGGCGCGTGCCTTGATGGTGATGCCATGCTCGCGCTCGAGATCCATCGAATCGAGGATCTGGTTGGTCATCAACCGCGCTTCGACGGTATGGGTCAGCTCGAGCAGCCGGTCGGCGAGCGTGGACTTGCCGTGATCGACATGGGCAATGATCGAGAAGTTGCGCAAGCGCGCCTGGGGGACGGACACCATTGGCAGTCTATCGAGAGCGACCCCACAGGCGGGACAGGCGGTCGGTACGCGTTGGCCGACGTGGGCTGATACCATCCTGCGTCGCGCGCCCTTGGCGCCATGAACACCCGAAGACGTACGAATCCGAGGTTTTACGACTTGGCTCATTCCCAGCGCGGTTGGACCGGCGCCCGCACTCCGTCGGCCATCAAGCGCGTCCGCCAGACCGCCCGCAAGCGCGTTATCAATCAGCCCCGCCGCGCCCAGGCGAAGACGCTCGTGGCCAAGGCGATGACCGTTGCCGGCGAGACCCAGAACGGCGCGTCAAATGATCAGCTCCAGGACGCGGTGCAGCGCGCCGTTTCCGCGCTCGATCTGGCTGCGAAGAGCGGCGCGATCCATCGCAACGCCGCCAATCGGCGCAAGAGCCGGCTGATGAACAAGGTCAACGCCGCGATCGGTGGGACGGGCGTATCCGCCCCGTCGCATGCCGTGCGCTCTACCGGCAAGGCCGCTGCCGCCAAGGAGGCCAAGGCGCGCATCGCTGCCGGCCGCGCGGCGAAGGCGAAGGGCGCTCAGACCGCGGCAGGCAAGGCGCGCGCCGCGCTGTCGCGCTCATCGCGTGACGCCGCCAGCGAGAAGCCCGCGACCACGGCTGCCGCGCCAAAGACGACAGCCGCTGCCAAGACTTCGGCCAAGCCCGCCGCGAAAGCCGCGTCCAAGACTTCGGCCAAGCCGGCCGCGAAGACCACGGCCAAGCCGGCCGCGAAGTCGAGCGCCAAGACCGCCGCCAAGACCGCCGCCAAGTCGGCCGCGAAGAAGCCCGCCGCCAAGAAGTAGTCGTCCGCACTCGGGCAGCGGGCTCTGGGCCGCCGCAGCCAGATCGCCACTCGAGTCTGGCGCCCAAAGGCACGGAGCGCCCGAGCCAGGGCATTTGCCATGCTCGACACGCTGGGCGTGTCAACGGACCACCGAGCACGCCCAACCACCGCCGCGCGCTGTCGCGCTTCGAGTCAAACGCGGGGCGCTGTGCGCAGCTGACAGCTGACGGTCGCCTTTAAGGACCTGGAGGGGGCCGCGATCGCCCAGAATGCCGTCCGCCGGTCGATTCATTCGCTGCGCGTGTCACAAAGCTGCCGGATGGGGCTGGGCGCCAGCGACCTTGGACCGCTCCGGCGATGCGCGCCTTGGCCTCAGCCGCTTCGTGTGGCGGTCGGTAAGGGCAGCGAAGTCGGCATCTTGCTGAAGGTCCGGGCGGCGCCGCCGACGACCGCGCCACCCAGGGTCAGGATGACCAGCCCGGCGCCGGTGACGGCCAGCTCGCGCCAGAGCGCGGATTCGAGCGACGCCGGGTCGGTGATGCCCATTGACGCCAGCTCCCCTTGCTGACCCACGTTGACGTAGCGCAGGTAGATGCACTCCGGTCCGGAGTGGCAGTTGATGGCGGTGCCGTTGGGTAGGGCACCGGTGTCGCCATAAATGAAGACGAGCCGGATGATCACGTACAGGATGGCCAGTCCCAGGCCGGTCACGAGGCCCGCCCAGCCGGCGTTGAGCAGGACCTTGCCGCGCGGCCGCCAGCGCTCGGAGCGAACGTTGGCGTAGACGCCGATCACGATGCCCGCCAGTGGCGCGGCGACGAAGACGATCGTCTGCACCGGGATGATCAGCTCAAAGGCGATCGCGATGACCAGCGCCATGCCCAGCCCCACCCAGCCGGCAAACACCGCGCCGGCATCAACGAAGCGCGTCAATTCGAACGCGCCAGGGCGCTTGCTCCGGGGAAGCGCGCGGCCGAGCCCAGCCC
>DAIERN010000061.1 GCA_027346765.1 Chloroflexota bacterium
TGCTCAGCAGTGGCGACGACTACGCGGACTCGGCCAAGCCCCAGATCGACTGGGACGACAAGGTATCCCGTGAGGCACTCATCGACAGCCGGGCCAAGGACGCTTATGCATGTCTGGGCCTGCTCGACGGGCGCGATCTCGACGCGGCGGTCGAGGCGATCCTGGTCGAGCTGCGGCGCATGGTCGACGAGCCGGTCGCGATCGATGAGCTTGACCGCGCCCGCGCGTACGCGAGCGGCCGCCTGGAGCTGCGCCTCGAGGAGAGCCGCCATCTGTCAGCCTGGCTGGGTGTCCAGGAGGCGCTGCACGACGGCGTGCTGACGCTCGACCAGGCGCTGACGGAACTGAACGAGGTAACACCGGCGGGCATCCAGGCGCTCGCCGCGAGGTTGTTCACCACGGATCGTCTGGCCGCGGCCGTCATCTCGCCGCGCGGCACCACCAAGAGCCTCGAACGCGTTTTGCATCTGAGCTAGAGGGAGTCCTGTGACCGAACGAACACTGATCCTCATCAAGCCTGACGCCGTCCAGCGCCAGCTCATCGGCAAGATCGTCGACCGCTACGAGGCGCGCGGACTGCGCATCGTGGGCATGAAGCTGGTCCACGCCGACCGCGCGCTCGCTGAGCAGCACTATGCCGTCCATCGCGAAAAGCCATTCTTCGCTGGGTTGGTCGAGTTCATCACGTCCGCGCCGCTCGTCGCGATGTGCGTCGAGGGGCCCAACGCGATCGCCGTGTGCCGCGAGATCAACGGCAAGACGCGGCCGCACGAGGCGGCGCCGGGCTCCATCCGCGGCGACCTCGCGCTTGACACGGGCCACAACCTGGTCCATGCGTCCGACTCGCCGGAGAACGCCGCCGCTGAACTCGCGCTGTGGTTCAAGCCCGCAGAGCTGCTCGACTACGCGCGCGACATCGACCGCTGGGTCCTCGACTGACCGCCGAGTCCTTGCTCTCGTTCGGCAAGTTCCGACCCACAGTCGGAACTCGACCTTGATTTGGCTCCAGAGGCCCAAATCGGGCACCCCGATGCCCGTTTCTGGCGCCGACTTGCGCGTGTCGGTCGGTAATTGGCGTGATCTGGCCCCAAATCGGGTCCAGCTCACGCACCACGGTCGGAATCGAGCACAGGCGGCCGGCTTCGATCGGTAGCCGTAGCCGCGCCGAGCTGGGCGTCTGGTCGACAGCGCTAGGGAGTGGGCGCGGCAGTTGGCAGGGGAGAGGCAGCCGGGACGTTCGGGTAGGTCGGCGTCTGCAGAATGCCCAGCGTGTTGAGCGGCCAGTAGCGCAGCCACGCCCGGCCAATGACATCGCGGATGCAGATCATGCCGATCTGGTCGGAGCGTGAGTCGGTCGAGTTCATCCGGTTGTCGCCCATGACGAAGAGTCGGTCGGCCGGGACAGTCCAGTCGGTCTGATCTGACAGCGGGGTTGTCTCGACGCCGCGGATGTACGGCTCATTGAGAGTCACGCCGTTGACCTGAACGTTGCCGCCATCCAGCTTGACCTTGTCGCCGGGCTCGCCGATGACGCGCTTGATGTACGGCGTCACGTCGGTGAAACCGCCGGTCACATCTGATTGACACGTGTTCTCGCGCAGGACCGGGTTGAAGACCACGATGTCGCCGCGCGAATAGGAATCGAAGTGGGGCGACAGCTTGTCAACGAGCACGTACTGATTCGGCTCGAGCGTGGTGCGCATGCTCTCCTGCTCGACCCGGTATGGCTGGGCGACAAAGCTCTGGATCAGCCAGAAGATGATGATCGTCAGGACAAGGGTCTCGGCGATCTCGATCAGGCATCCGAGGGGACGACGGCTCACAGGCGAGGGAGTGTAGCCGCGGTCGCTGAGAGTCGCGGGAAGCGTCGGCGGCGCTGTTTGCTCTGGTACACTCCCGCCGCTTCCCCCGGCCTCAGAGAGGCTCGTGCCGGCGGGTAGATCGCGTCCCATCAGGACACACAACTACGGGTTGCCGGCCGATTGCGCGCCGCACCAAACAACCAGCAGGAGGCATTCCGAGGGTGGTACTCGCCAGCGCGCTTCAGTGGATCATTCCGATTGCCGGCCTT
Source organism: Chloroflexota bacterium (assembly GCA_027346765.1). Next base: position 2,072 of record DAIERN010000061.1, read on the forward strand.
GCGGCCGTCCTCTTCGCCGGGTACCTGGCGCGGGACGTGCTGCGGCGCGACACCGGCACCGACGCGATGCGTGACGTTGCCAGCACTATTTATGAGGGTGCCGTCGCTTTCATTCGGCGCCAGTACACCACGATTGGGCTTCTGGCTCTTGGTGGCGCGGTAATCATCGGCATCGTCATCTACCTCGTAGAGACGCCCGATGTGGCTGACGTGCCGTCGCTGGCGGGCGCGCCCATCGCGATCATGACCGCGATCGCCTTCCTCGTGGGCGCGGCGTGCTCGATGGCGTCGGGCATCATCGGCATGTTCATCAGCGTCAAGTCCAACGTCCGCACCGCGGCCGCCGCGCGACGCAGCCTCGTCGAGGCCGTCCAGGTGGCCATGCGTGGTGGCGCGGTCTCCGGCTTCCTCGTCGTGGCCTTGAGCCTGCTGGGCGTGTGGGGCATCTTCACCGCCTACAGCACCTTCGTCGGCAACGTGACCGTTGCCCAGGCCCCGTTCCTCATCGTCGGCTTTGGGTTCGGCGCCTCTTTCGTCGCGCTCTTCGCCCAGCTGGGCGGTGGTATCTACACCAAGGCGGCTGACGTCGGCTCCGACCTCGTCGGCAAGGTTGAGGCGGGCATCCCGGAGGACGACCCGCGCAACGCCGGCGTCGTCGCCGACCTCGTGGGCGACAACGTCGGTGACTGCGCCGGCCGCGGCGCGGACCTGTTCGAGTCGACGGCCGCCGAGAACATCGGCGCGATGATCTTGGGCGTTGGCGTCTTCGCCATCGCCTCCGTTGCCGGCTGGCCCAGCCCAGAGGCGTGGATCTTCTTCCCGCTCGTGGTGCGCGGCTTCGGCCTGCTGGCCACGATCGTGGCCATCTTCTTCGTGCGCGGCCGCGAAGACGAGAACCCCATGAACATGCTCAATCGCGGCTACTGGGTGACCACCATCCTGTCTGTCGTGGCGCTCGCCTTCGTCACTTACGTGATGATGAGCACCGGCACCTTCAACGCCGGCGCGAACGGCATCCCGACGTGGATCTGGTTCTTCGGCTGCGGTGTGGTCGGCCTCGCCACCAGCGTCGCCTTCGTCTACATCACCCAGTACTACACCGCCGGCTCGTTCCGCCCGGTGCGCGAGATCGCTGAGGCGTCCAAGACCGGCCCGGCGACCAACATCATCTCCGGCACTGCGGTTGGCTTCGAGACCACCGCCGTGACCGCCATCTCGATCGGCCTCGCCCTGTTCCTGAGCCACTGGCTGGGGTCACAGGCCTTTGCCAACGACCCGCAGAGCGCGGCCATCGGCGGCATCTTCGGCACCGCGGTAGCGACGATGGGCATGCTCATGACGACGGCCTACATCCTCGCCATGGACACCTTCGGTCCCATCACCGACAACGCCGGCGGCATCGCCGAGTTCAGCCGCTCGGAGGCCAGCGCGCGCGAGATCACCGACCGACTCGACGCGGTGGGCAATACCACCAAGGCCCTGACCAAGGGCTACGCGATCGCGTCGGCGTCGCTGGCGGCGTTCCTGCTCTTCTCGGCGTATATCTCCAAGGTCAACCTGATCCAGACCAACCGCGGCGGCAAGCTGCTCACGTCGATCAACATGGCTGACGTCTCAGTGTTTATCGCCGCGCTCATGGGCGCGATGCTGGTGTACTTCTTCAGCTCGCTCGCCATCCGCGCCGTCGGCACCACCGCCCAGTCGATCATCGTCGAGGTGCGCCGCCAGTTCCGCGAGATGCCGGGCATCATGGATTACACCCAGCGGCCGGACTACGCGCGCGTCGTTGACATCACCACGAGGGCAGCCCTGCGGCAGATGGTTCTGCCGGGCGTCGTCGCCGTGGCCACGCCGATCATCGTCGGCCTGCTGCTCGGTGCTGAGGCCGTCGCGGGCCTGCTGATGGTCGGCACGATCGCGGGCGTCCTGCTCGCCACCGTCCTCAACAACGGCGGCGGTGCGTGGGACAACGCCAAGAAGTACATCGAGTCGGGCCACCTCAAGGATGCCGACGGAAACGTGATCGGCAAGGGCACGATGGCGCACGCCGCGGCAGTCGTGGGTGACACGGTTGGAGACCCCTTCAAGGACACCGCCGGCCCGTCGCTCCATGTCCTCGTGAAGTTGCTGGCGACGATCACCCTCGTCCTTGCGCCGCTGTTCATTCGTTAGCCAGCGCGAGCCGCCGCCGACTAGCGACACATAGATATGGACACGATCCTTCAAGCGATCGTCATTGGCATCGTGCAGGGGCTCACGGAGTTCCTGCCGGTGTCGTCATCGGCGCACCTCATCCTGGTGCCACGGGTGCTGGGCTGGGATGACGCGTTCCTGCTGAGCCCAGCGTTCGACGCGACGCTCCACCTGGGCACGCTGGTGGCGCTGATCGCCTACTTCTGGCGCGACCTGTGGCGCTACCTGGTGGCGTTCCTGCGGCTGTTGCGCGACCGTTCGATCGGCGGTGATGTGGACAAGAAGATCGCGCTGCTACTGGCGATCAGCGTGGTCCCCGGTGCCATTCTGGGGGTGGGCCTCGAAAGCTTTGTCGACACGTTCTTCCGCGAGCAGCTGCTCGTTGTCTGTGCGCTGCTGGTCGTGGGTGCCGTGATCCTGTTTGTGGCCGAGCGCGCCGCGCGTCACACGCACGACATGGAGGAGCTCACGCTCGCCCAAGCGCTGGGTATCGGCCTCGCGCAGGCGCTAGCCCTCTTCCCGGGCATCAGCCGCTCAGGGATCACGATCTCAGCCGGTCTGTTGCTGGGCCTGAAGCGCGAGGCCGCCGCGCGGTTCTCATTCCTGATGGCGACGCCGATCATCGCCGGCGCCGGTCTGTGGAAGCTGCGCGAGCTACTCAGTGGCAGCGCCGGATCGTTCGATTCAGCGGCGCTCGCCGCCGGCCTCATCGCAGCCGCGGTTTCCGGTCTCGCCGCGATCTGGTTCCTGCTCGCCTACCTGCGCCGCGCGTCGACCGACGTGTTCGGTCTCTATCGCGTCGCCGCCGCGATCGTCTTCGGGGCGTTGCTGATCATGCGCTGATGGCTCGCCTGGCCGGGCGAACGAGGCGAGGTCCACAATTGGGGACGCGATGGAAGTAATGAAGCGGCTGCGCCAGCAGCAGATCCGCGACCTGCTGGGCACGCGCGCGATCGCGACCCAGCACGAGCTTGCCGCCGCGCTGCGCGAGCGTGGCTTTCGCGCCACACAGGCAACGGTCAGCCGCGACGTTGCCGAGATGGGCCTTATCAAGGTCAGCCGCGACGGCTCGCGCCACTACTCTCTGCCGCCGCGTTCCGGGCCACCTGAAACCAGTGGCGACGAGCGGCTGGCGCTGATCCTGCGCGACCTGCCCATCGCCGTGCGGCCCAGCGGGCTGATGCTGATCGTTCGTGCCGTGCCCGGCTCGGCGCACGCCATCGCCGCGGCGCTCGACCGGACCGGCTGGCCTGAAGTGGCCGGCTCTATCGCGGGTGATGACACGGTTTTCATCGCCTGCTCAGATCGCAAAGCGCTCGACCGGGTTCGCTCGCGCCTCGTCCAATTGGCGAGCCTGAACGCTGGCTGACTGAGCCTCCGCGCGCACTGAGTGGTGCGTGCTGTCACAAGTACCGCAATGGGCCTACCAGCGGTCCCGGAGCGGTCCGGTCGGGCAGTGGCCCAGCAGGATGAGAGCGGTGTAGTCGGACCAGTACCTGGGTACTAGTGCGTCCCGGTATTCGGCCTATTCCGTAATCGCGCCGCCCAGCCACGATGCACTCATGTCCGCGAATTACGCCAACGCCGCCACCTACAGCGACGGACGCCCTGGGCGCCGCGCCATCCCAGCGTTGCTGGCTGCGCTTCTCATCGCGCTGAGTGTCAGCGCCGCGCTGCGCATGCCCGGCGCCCCCTCGATCGCGGTCATCATTCGCAGCACCGCTGACGCGGTGGCCGGCGCCGAGCGCCTGATCCAGTCACTCGGCGGTCGCGTGGACCTGCAGCTGGGCATCATCAACGGCTTCCGCGCCACCGTGCCGTCTGCCGCCCTCGAGCGCCTCAGCCACTCAGACAACGTTATCTCGATCACGCCTGACGAGCCGGTTCACCTCAATGCCGTGGATCCAGCGCTCGGCTATGACCCGGCCGACGACGGTGCGCCGTACCTCGTGGCCAAAGCCGTCGGCGCGAACGTCGCCTGAACGCCGGCATCACGGGTTCTGGCGTGGACGTCGCGGTCATCGACACGGGCATCGCGCCGCTGCCTGAGCTGGCCGGGCGGGTCGTCTACGGGCCCGACCTGTCACCCGAATCCCAGGTCGACGCCCTGCGCTACAACGACACTTACGGCCACGGCACGCACATGGCCGGACTGATTGCCGGGCGCGACCCGTCGCTGGCCCCTGGCGCCATCCCGACGTCGAACAACTACACCGGCGTCGCGCCCGGCGCGCGCCTCGTCAGCGTCAAGGTCTCGACCTACAACGGCGCGACGGATGTGTCCCAGGTTCTGGCGGCGATCGACTGGGTCGTCCAGCACCGCCAGAGCGACGGCCTCAACATCCGCGTGCTCAACCTGTCGTTTGGCACGGACGGTGTCCAGGACTACCGCCTCGATCCGCTTGCCTTCGCCGCGGAAGTAGCCTGGCGCAGCGGCATCGTGGTGGTTGCTGCTGCCGGCAATGATGGCTTTGGCAACGCCAAGTTGAACGATCCGGCCTACGACCCGTTCGTCATTGCAGTTGGCGCCGACAACATGAGGGGCAATGCCGGCTCCGGTAACGACCTGGTGCCCGATTTCTCTGCTCGCGGCGACGGCCGCGGGGTCGACTTTGTCGCGCCTGGCAAGTCGGTCATCAGCCTGCGCGTTCCCGGTTCGTACATCGACACCAATTTCTCGGCCGGCCGGGTGGGCGATCGCTTCTTCCGTGGCAGCGGCACTTCGCAGGCCGCGGCTGTGACCAGCGGCGTCGTGGCCCTGCTGCTCCAGCAGCGGCCGGGGCTGACACCCGACCAGGTCAAGTTCATCCTGCGCGGTTCCGCCGCACCGCTGCCGTCTGAGACGAGCATCGCCAAGGGCCAGGGCTTGGTCAGCATCGACCGCGCGCTGGCCATGAGCACTCCGACCTCGGGCTATGCGCAGACCTTCGAGCCGTCGACCGGCTTGGGCACGATCGAAGGCGCGCGCGGCCATCAAAAGCTCGTCGACAGTGGTGTCGAGCTGGCCGGCGAGCAGGACATCTTCGGCAAGACCTTCGATACGACCAAGTGGGCCCCACTGAGCGCCTCGGGCAGCTCGTGGACCGGCGGCGACTGGAACGGTTCGTCCTGGACGGGCTCGAGCTGGACGGGATCGTCCTGGACGGGTTCCAGTTGGACAGGCTCTTCATGGACTGGTTCGAGCTGGACGGCTCATTTCTGGTCAGGCGTCGGCTGGGGCCCATGACCACCAATTGGCCGCACGGAGCACACCACTGACCGTGGCCACAGACGGCAATATCGAGGAGCGGCATTCGATGCCGCTCCTTCGCCGTATCCGGCGCATGGCCCACGTAAGCGCGGTTGCGCGCCTGGTCGGCCTCCTGTGGCTGACCGCGTTCGCCGCCTGGGCGATCGTCCTCGTG
>DAIERN010000062.1 GCA_027346765.1 Chloroflexota bacterium
GCTGGGACGGATCGCGGTCAGGTTCATTCTACGAGTCTGTTGCGGATTTGTGACTCGGCCGTCCGGTGGGCTGAGGCGACTGTTCGGGAGCGTGATCTAGCGTGGGCTGGCCAGTTGCAGGAGGTGCCAAATGCCCGCTAAATCGGAGAAGCAGCGCAAGTTCATGGGCGCCGAATTGGCGCGCAAGCGTGCCGGCAAGAAGACTCAGACCGGCATGAGCGAGAAAGAGCTGGAGAAGTACGCCAGCAAGGGCCAGAAGTCGAGCTAGACCAACAGCAGCCTGACCCCGGGGCCGACCAGGCTGTGACCGCCCAGCAGGATCGGCATTTCCGCTGCGGACGCTGAGGCGGTCAGATCGCGCAACCAGGGATCGCGGACCTCTGCCGATCGGTGCAGGTCGCTGTTGAAGCGGTCGCTGGCGTGCGGCCAGCGCGACTCGTCTGCGCCCAGGCGCGCCGCGAGCAGGACGCGGCTGTCGACGAGGGCCGCGTCGCCCAGGCTGGCGACGATCTCCGCGAAGGCCGCCGGGCCGCGCTGATCGAGCAGCAGGCTGAGGGTGGAGTTGGGTCGGCGCGCGACGGTCGGCGCGGCCCCGGCGATGGCCAGCGGGCTTGACGCGCGCAGGCCGCGCTCCTCTGACAGGAAGCGCACCCGGCAGCGAACGTTGAGCTCCAGCCAGGCGAGGGTGCGCGACCCGCTGCGGCCAAAGATAAGCAGCTCTTTGGTGGGATCGCGCACCACGGCGCGCAACTCTTCGAGGCGCGGGATAGTGAGCTTGGCAGTGGCTGCTGCGCGGCGCAGCCATGATGGCGCGCCCGGTGCGAGCGCGGCCAAGGCGACGTCGAGCGGCGTATCAAGGTCCAGCGCGAGCCGCTCCCTGCCCGGCAGCTCGGTGACGACGAACCCGGCGCGCTCCTCGAGCCAGCGCGGCAGCGGGTTGTCGCCCGGTAGCGGCGGCAGGTCGCGCAGGGTCGCCGCGCGACCCAACGCGACGATATCCGACGAGTAGCGGTTGTTCGTGACGGCCTGGCGCTCGCCCGACGCGGCCACGCTGACCAGCCGCCGCGCGTCACCTGGGTTGAGCCGCGGGACCGCGCCGCTGCCCAAGATCACCGCCCCGCCGCGCGCCGGCGCGACGCTCGCCAGGACCTCGCCGAACGTCAACCCTTCGTGCCACTCGTCCAACACGCGCGGCGTCGCGGCGCCGGCGCGCTCGAACAGCACCGCTTGGCGCTGAGCCAGCTCTGCCCGCACGCCGGCCAGGAAGCGCACGAGTTCAGGGTCGCCAACAGTCGCCGGGCGGTGGAAGATGAGTACGGCCGGACGCGTCATAGGCGCCCTGAGTCTAGATTTGAAGGCAGCAAAGTGGCCAAGCATGTGCGGGCATATGTGGGTCTGGGCGCGAACGTGGGCGATGCGCGCGCCAACCTGCGCCACGCCGTGCGGGCCCTTGGCGCGCTGCCCGGCGTGGGCGTCCGCGGGCTATCGCGGCTCTACCGGACCAAGCCTGTCGGCGTGACCGACCAACCGGATTTCCTGAATGCAGTCGTCGCGCTGGACGTGCCGCTCGGCCCCGATTCGGACACCGGCGCCCTGGCCCTCCTCGCGACGCTCAAGGTGCTCGAAGCCGCCATCGGCCGGAAGGCCCGCCGCCGCTGGGGTCCGCGCGAGATCGACCTGGACCTGCTCATCTTTGGCCGTCACCGCATCAAGGTCGCGCGGCCGGACGGGCGCTGGCTGGAGGTGCCGCACAAAGATGCCCAGGCGCGACTCTTCGTGCTCGCGCCCCTCGCCGACCTTGCCCCGTGGCTGGTCCCGCCCGGCTGGGGCGAGTCGGTCGAGACCGCTCGCCGGCGCGTGGCCGCAGCCGAGCCTGAGAACGCGGTTCAGGTCGTCGGGAAGCTGTAGTTCAGATCTCGGGGCTGCCCGCCAGCACTTCGGCTGAGGCGCCCAACCGCTCGTTGCGCGTCCGTCTGCGCGTGCGGATCAGCAGCAGTACGACGACTGCGGCCACGGCGAATCCTGCGCCCACAAAGAAAGGCGCTGGCGGCCCGTACGCGTCCCACAACAACCCGGCGACGAGCGACGCGGGGAGTACCGCGGCTGCGATCGCCGCGTTGAGAATGCCGTAGCCCGTGGCGCGCAGGTTGGCCGGCGTGACGTCGGCGATGTAGGCGCGACCCACCGCCTCGTTGATGCCGTAGTACGCGCCGTAGAGGATCCACAGTCCGGCGGCCGCGATCGGTGATGCGGCGAGGGCGAAGCCGGCATATGCCGCCGCGTAGATGAGCCACGCGATCGCCAGTGGCGCGCGCCGGCCGAACCTGTCGCTCAGCGCGCCGGCGGGGAACGAAATGAGCGTGTCCACCAGGTTCATCGCGACGATCATCAGCAGCAGGTCCGTCAGGACAGCGCCCAGCTGCTGCGTGCGCAGCGCCAGGAATGCGTCGCTCGAGTTGCCCAGCGCAAAGAGCGTGTTGGCGGCGATGAACAGCCAGAACGGCTTTGGCAGCTGGCGGGCGGTCGCCACCAACCGCTGCCACCGAGTGCGGGCGGGCGCCGATTCCCCTGCCGCCGTCGCCTGCGGCGCCCGACGCACGTCGCGGACGCCGACGAAGATGACCCCGACCGCGAGCGCCGCCGGGATGAGCGCGATCAAGGCGATCAGGTGGAATGTTGGCCCATCCAGCTCGCGCTCGCCGCCCGCGGCCACGAGCACGATCACCAGCGCGGCCAACACGCCCAGGAACGCGCCCAGCGTGTCCATTGCGCGGTGGAAGCCAAACGCGCGGCCGCGATAGGCCGCGTCCGTTGAGTCGGCGATTAGCGCGTCGCGCGGCGCCGTTCGGATGCCCTTGCCCAGCCGATCGCCCAGGCGTGCCAGCAGCACCAGGGGCCAGACCGACGCGACAACGAAGAGCACCTTGGCCACGGTCGACGAGCCGTAGCCGATCCCGACAAGCAGCTTGCGCCGGCCCAGTCGGTCGGACAGCGCGCCGCTGACCAGCTTCAGGGCCGCGGCGGCGCTCTCAGCGATGCCCTCGATCAGGCCGATGATCGCCGGGCCGGCGAGCAGCACGTTCGCCAGGTACAGCGGCACGAGGTAGATCAGCATCTCCGACGAGATATCGGTCAGCAGGCTGACCAATGCCAGCGCGGCGACGTTGCGCGTGATGCCCTTGAAAACCGAGCTGCGCTTCGCGCTAACGGTCAAGCCAGGCCCACTTGCCGATGGATCTTGCGACCAAGAGTGCGATAGCCGAGTTCACGAGAGCGGGCAGGACGAAGAAGATCGGGATCAGTGTGAGAGCTGCACCTAAGTCGTTGTCCCGCACCAGGACACCTGCTGCTACCAGGAGGACGGCGGTTACACCCACGAACTGAATACCCATGAGTACCGTCGTCAACCGTCGAGACCAACGCTGGCGTACAAGAACTACGCCTACCGCGAGCACATCAAGCGCCGCGATGAACAACAGGAGGAGCCTGGGCCACTCCGGCGATTGCCAGATCTGTGTCGCCGCCCAGCCGGAAACGAGCGCTGCGGCGACCAGAAGAATCAACCCGAACACGGACCGCGCGTCTCTTACAGGCGCACGGCGGGTGGCTTGTCGCGGTCGAACATGTGGACCGTGTCGATGAAGCGCACTTCCTTGGTTTGATAGCCCATGACCAGCGAGTGGGTGCGCGCGCCGCCGCCAAAGAAGCGCACGCCGCCCAGCAGGTCGCCGTCGGTCACGCCGGTGGCGCTGAACACGATGTTCTTGCCCGGCGCCAGGTCAGACGTGGTGTAGACGCGCTCCATCGACGGGTCGACGCCCATCGCGACGGCGCGATCGCGTTCTTCGTCGCTGCGCCAGCGCAGCCGCGCCTGGATTTCACCGCCCAAACAACGCAGTGCGGCCGCGGTCAGGACACCCTCGGGCGCGCCGCCGGTGCCCATCACAGCGTGCACGCCGGTGCCGCGCACGGCGCACGAGATAGCCGCTGAGAGATCGCCGTCGCTGATGAGCTTGATGCGCGCGCCGGCCGAGCGCACGTCAGCGATGAGCGCCTGGTGGCGCGGCCGGTCCAGGATGACGACCGTCAAATCGGCCACCTTGCGGCCCAGGACGGACGCGATCCGGTTCAGGTTCTCCGCCGGTGTGAGGCGGATATCCACCTTGCCCGCCACGTCCGGTCCCACGCACAGCTTGTCGAGGTAAGTGTCCGGCGCGTTGAACAGGCCGCCCTTCTCGGATGCGGCGATGACTGTGATCGCGTTGGCGTTGCCGTGGGCGACCAGGTTGGTGCCCTCCAGCGGATCGACGGCGATATCGATCTCAGGCTGGCCGGGCATGCTCCGGCCCACGCTCTCGCCGATGAACAGCATGGGCGCCTTGTCGCGCTCGCCCTCGCCGATGACGATCTTGCCCGCAAGATCGACGTCATCGAAAGTGCGCCGCATAGCCTCTACCGCGGCACGATCGGCTGCCTCGTTGTCGCCGCGACCCATGTGGCGGGCGGCTTCAATTGCCGCGGCCTCAGTCACGCGCACCATCTCCAGGGCCAGCAGGCTCTCCATGTGGCTCCCCCTAGTGGCGGTAGTGGCGCTTGCCGGTGAAGACCATCGCCAGATGGTGACGGTTGGCGACGTCGATGGCCATCTCATCGCGGACCGAGCCGCCCGGTTGGATGATCGCGGTCACGCCGCGCTCGGCCGCGAGCTGGATCGCGTCGGCGAAGGGGAAGTAGGCATCTGACGCGAGCACGGCGAGCTTCGAGCGCTCGGCGGCCTTGTGTAGCGCGATCTCGACCGCGGTCAGGCGGCTCGCTTGGCCCGCGCCCACGCCGACGAGCGCGGTGTGATGGGCGAGCACGACCGCGTTGCTCGTCACGTGCCGCACCGCGCGCCACGCGAACAGCAGGTCCGTCAGCTCTTCAAGGGTTGGGTGACGGTTGGTGACGACGCGCAGCTGCGACCGGTCGACCTCGCCGGAATCGCGCGTCTCCACGAGCAGACCACCGTCGACCCGGGCAAAGTCGAGCCGGGCAATGCCGTAGTCGGACAGGCCCTGCGTCATCCGGTGGGGCACGGCCAGCAGGGCCAGCCGCTGCTTTTCGGCCAGGATCTCGCGCGCCGGTGCCGTGAACGCGGGCGCGACGATCGCCTCATAGGCGTTGCCCGCCAGCGCCTCCGCCGTATTGCCGTCGACCTCGCGATTCAGCGCCACGACCGCGCCAAAGGCGGACACGGGATCGCCGGCAAGCGCCTTCTCGTAAGCCTGGGCGAGCAGCTCGTCGGATGCCAGGCCAGTCGGGTTGGCCTGCTTGACGATGCAGCAGCTGGGCGCGGTGAAGTCGGTGGCAATCCGGTAGGCCGCGTCGAGATCGATCAGGTCGTTGAAGGTGGGCTGATCGCCCTGGAGCTGGGTCGCGTCGGCGAGCGAACCGGAGCGGTGGGTCGTCTCGCGGTAGAACGCGGCCTGCTGCTGCGGGTTCTCGCCGTAACCCAGGTCGCGCACCTTCTCGACGACCACGGCGAGGCGATTGGGGAATCGCGTCCCGCCCAGGTGGTTGAGGTAGCCCGCGACCTCGGCGAAGTACGCGGCGACGTCAGCCAGGGCGTCCGCGGCCAAGCGCTGGCGCAGCTCCGCTGAAACGCTGCCCAGCGTGCGCAGCTCGTCGAGCAAAGTCGGGTAGTGACGCGGGTTCGACACCGCGGCGACGTTCGCGAAGCCACGTGCCGCCGCGGCCATGAGCGAGGTCGTCCTGACGTCGATCATGGCGATCGCCTCGTCGAGCGGCACGACCTGGCCGCCCACTTTCTGGGCGAACGGCTCGACGTTGGCGACGACGATGTCGAAGCCATCAACCGACAGTCCGTCTGGGTCGGCCGGCTGCGCGGCTACGCCTGTTTCGGCCAGCGCAGCGGCGGAGTCGGGGTCGGCGTGAAGCTCAACACCCAGAGCCGCGAGGTCGCGTCCAAACTCGGCTATGCCGTCGCTGTCGGCGACCGAGAGCAGGGCCCGCACGTGTCCTCTAAGTCCCTCTCGGCGAGTTGGCTGGCCGAGTATAGGCGAGGCGCTATCCTGCGGCCGTGAACCTGTCGCCTAACGAATACCTGATCCCCGGGGTCCAGTTCAACTTCCAGAACTTCCCCGACATCTACAACCCCATTTGGATCGCGTCGGCGGTCCTGCTGGTGCTGACCGTTGTGCTCTACAACGTTCGCGTCCGCCAGCTGCATCGCCACGAACCGCTGCGCGCGATGCAGGAATGGCTGCTCTGGACGGGGTTGGTGACGTTTGGGCTCGTGCTCGTGGGCACGATCTTCCAGTTCTACTTCCTGTTCGTGCTGCTCTTCATCGTGATCGGTATCGCAGCGTTCGTGTGGATCCGCTTCTTCCACTTCCCGCCGTACATCGCGGCCTACAACGAGCAGCTGCGCCGGGCGCGCTTCTTTTCCCAGAGCAAGTACAAGGCGGCCGAGTCGACCGTCCGTTCGCGGCGCACCAGAGGCGGTCGCCGCCGGCGCTAGCGGGGCTCGCAAGCGGAGCGGCGGAGCACGGCCCAAGGTGAATTGAGTGGAGATCCGCCGTTTTGGGCCAGGCCATCGCCGGGCTGAGGGACCGCCCGGAACGAAGGGCGTCGCCGGCGCGCTGCTTCTCTCCGATGAGCGCGGCGTCGTGACCGAGGTCGCCTTTGGCCCTTACGCGATGATCCAGCCCCACGCCAACGAGACCAACACCGCGCTGTTCATCGTGATCAGCGGCGGCGGCTTCGTGCAGGTGGGCGACGAGCGGGCGCGGGTCAGCCACGGCGAGGCCGTGCTCTGGCCGCCCGGCATCCTGCACGGGGCTTATACCGACGGGACCGAGATGCGGGCGATCATCGTCGAGTTTGCCGGCACCGACGAGACGGTGGTCGATGCCGTCGCCCGGGAGGCTGCCGCCCACGGTGGCGGCGCGACCAAGGCCACCGGCGCGCTGGCCGAGCGGCAGCGCACGAAAGACGAGTACGACTCGAACGAGGGCGAGCCCTGGTGAGTGGCGTGGCCGAGCTGGAGATCCAGCCGCTGACCACTGAGCGGTTCGCGGACCTGGCGGAGCTGTTCAACGAGGGCGGCGATCCCAAGTGGTGCTGGTGCCAGTACTTCCGCAAGCAGGGCCTCGACTGGACCAACTCGACCACCGCCGGCAATCGGTCGAGTCTCGAATCGCTCGCCGCGCGACCCGACCTCGCGCCGGGGCTCGTTGGCTATCGCGATGGTCGCGCCGTCGGCTGGGTCAGCCTCGCGCCGCGCGAGGACTACGGCCGGCTTCAGAAGGCCAAGGTGCTCGCGCGCGTCGACGAGGCGCCGGTGTGGTCGATCGCCTGCTTCGTGGTCTCGAAGAAGGCGCGCGGCCAGGGTGTCGCGGCAGCCCTGCTCCAGGGCGCGATTGGCTACGCCCGCGAGCACGGCGCGACCATGCTCGAGGCTTACCCGGTGGCCGCGGCGCGCGGCCGGATCTCGCCGGCGAACGCGTTCCACGGCGTTCAGTCGATGTTCGAGAAGGCCGGCTTCAGCGTCGTGGCGACGCGCCAGTGGAACAAGACTTCGCGTATCCGCCCGATCATGCGCCTGGCCCTGAACTCTT
>DAIERN010000063.1 GCA_027346765.1 Chloroflexota bacterium
AGGTGGCGATGTCGACCTGAGCCTTTCCGGCAGCCTTGCGCAACGCGGCCAGACACTCCACCTCCTTGCGGAGCTCCTGATAGCGCGTATCGATTCTGTCGCGGCGCGCTTTCGGCAGGGCCGCCACTCGTCGTCCTTGGTTATGCGCTGGAGCTCGGGCTCATGGTCCGCGTCGGTGCCACTTTGGCGTCGGTCGGCGCCTTCGCCCTTCTGATCTACGCCAGTCGCATCTGGGCCAAACGCGCGCGCTGGACGACGGACGCGTCGTGGCACCAATTCGCGATCGGCGGGCTCGCTTCGGCGATGGTGTGGTTCCTCGTCGGCATGTCGATCCTGGCCTTTCGTGCGCTGATCGGGGACGAGCGGCCGGCTGGTTGGGCGCTCGAGCCGGTGATCGGTCCGCTGGTGGTCGGCTGGGTCGGGCTGGCCCTGCTTGCGTCGGCTACGCATCTCGTACCGGCCGTCGGGCCTGGAGATCCCCTTGCGCACGCTCGACAGCGCGTCGTCCTGGGGCGCCTCGCGTTAGCCCGGTTGGTGCTCGCGAACCTGGGCATCGCCGGGCTGACGGTCGGCCTGCTCTTCGGCAACGGCCAGCTGGCGTTGGCCTCACTGCTCATTGCCGCGGTGGCATTCGCCATCACCGCACTGCTGGCGGCGCGGGCGATCGCTATCGGCCTGGCGACGGTCGCACGCGGTGACGCAAAGCCCGCATCCTGAGCAACTTTCCCAGCTGACCCCCGCGGTTCGCGACAACGAAATGCCCGGAAGAACCGCCGATCGCTAGATGCTCCGACCAAATGTAAACACCGGCCAGATCACTAGGCGTTCGTGGCCCTTCCGAGCGAAGCGACCGTAGGCTGAATGCCAAGGGCAGTCAAGGCCGCGCGGTAGTTGATACCCGTGTGTAATCTTCCGACGGCGAACTAGACGGCCAACCCCCAGCGGCCGCACAGCGAGTTCCCAGACCGCGTCCTCAGGCTGTCGCCATGCAGCCGTCGAATCGCCGCGCCCCGCACTTCGGCCGCGCCCCACACCTGGATCGTGCACTTGACCGCGACCGGGCCCTGGGACGCCTGTCGCGGCTGACCAGCGTCACGGCTCTCGCGGGTGTCGTCGGCACGGTCGGCTTCGGCGGGCTCGCGGCGCTCAACTACATCGGCACTTCGACCACCACCGACTCGACGCTTTCGACCGACACGACGCAGTCGTCCGATACCACCCAAGCGGGCCAATCGACGGACAACACCACCTCGCGCACTGCGACCGGCAGCTCCGCCCGGGCGACCACGCCGCCCACCACCACGCAGATCCAGCCAGTCAACCCGCCACGCAGATCGACCGGCCGCAGCCACGTGGCGACCGGCGGCTCCGGCGGATGACCGTGAGCGCGGCCCGCTGGCGCGCAATCGGGACCAATGTCGACCTCCTGGTCCGCGGTCTCGATCTGGCGACCGCCCGAGCCGCGGTCGAGCAGGTCATCCGCGATGCCGACGGAGCCCTGAGCCGCTTCCGCGCCGACAGCGAGCTGAGCGCCATCCAGCGCGCGCCAGGTCAGCGAGTCACGGTTAGCCAGACGCTTGCCCGCGCGCTCGACGCGGCCCTGCGTGCCGCGGAGCTGACCGACGGTCTGGTCGACCTCACCGTTGGCCGCGTCCTGCGCCTGGCTGGGTACGACCGCGACTTCGCCGCAGTGCGCGACCGCAACCTGCCGCCGCGCATCGAGATCGTGCCCGGCTGGCGGGCCATCGAATGGCGCAGCGAGGATCGGCTGTTGCGCCTGCCGCGCGGCATCGAGCTGGACTTCGGCTCGACCGGCAAGGCGCTCGTCGTCGACGACTGCGCCCAGGCGCTCGCGCGACTCCTCGGGCCCGGCGCCGGCGGGCCCGGCGCCGGCGCGCTGATCTCGATCGGCGGTGACATGCGCACCGTGGGCACCGCGCCGCCAGGCGGCTGGCGCGTCCTCATGGCTGAGGACAGCACCACGGACCACGCCGCTCCCGGCGACAGCGTCGCAATCCACGACGGCGCGCTGGCCACCTCGAGCACCACGGTTCGCCGCTGGCGCGATCACGGCGAGGTGGCGCATCACCTGATCGACCCGCGCACCGCGCGGCCGGCCAGCGGCCCGTGGCGGACCGCGACCGTCGTGGCCGCCAACTGCGTCGATGCCAATACCGCGGCCACGGCCGCGATCTTCCTGGGCGCCGACGCCCCCGACTGGCTGCAAGGCCACCGGCTCGCGGCTCGTCTGGTCGCTCGTGATGGTGGTCTGACTTACGTCGGCGGCTGGCCTGCGCAGGGCCAGGTCGCGGCATGAACGACCAGCTGCTGTGGTTCGCCGCGCGCGGCTCGGGCATCGTGTCGATCATCCTGCTCACCGCGGTGACCGTCCTGGGGCTGATGAGCGTCGTCCGCTGGGGCCGGCGCTCCTGGCCGCGTTTCCTGACGGCGGATCTGCACTCGAACCTGGCGCTGCTGTCGATCGTGTTCGTGACCGTCCACGTCGTCAGCGCGGTCCTCGATCCCTTCGCCAAGCTGGGCATCACCGCGGCGACGATCCCGTTCGCGTCGAGCTATCGCCCGCTGTGGGTGGGCCTGGGTGTGATCTCGCTCTACCTGTTCGTGGCGATGCTCGTCACGAGCCTGTTGCGCGACCGGATCGGCCAGCGCACCTGGCGACTGGTCCACTGGGCGGCGTATCTCGCGTGGCCGCTGGCGGTGCTGCACGGCATCGGCGCGGGCAGCGACCTGGGCGCGCCGTGGATGCTGGGCGTGCAGGTTGCGTGCATCGCGGTCGTCCTGGGGGCGCTGCTGTGGCGCATCGCCGCGTCACGCGATGAGCGGGCACGAATGCGCTCGGCGGCCGCGGCGTCGCCGCACGTCAATGCGCCGTTCGCGGCGATCTCCAACAACGACCGATGACCACGGCACCGGCCTCCGGCGGCCGACTGCTCGCGGGCCCACCGCTGACGGCGGGCGCAGAGAGTCTCGGCGACCACGCCCACCGACTCGGCCCGCTGCCTTCCTCGACGCGGGGACTCATCCAGGCACTCGACAAGAGCGGCTTGCTGGGCCGTGGCGGGGCAGGTTTCCCGGTCGCCAGGAAGTGGGCCGCAGTGGCTCATGCGGGCGGCGCGGATCCCGCGATCCTGGTCAACGGGGCTGAGGGTGAGCCGCTCAGCGCCAAGGACCGCACGCTCATGGCGGCGCGGCCGCATCTCGTGCTGGACGGCGCGCAGCTCGCGGCACAGGCCGTGGGCGCGCGCGACATCGTGCTCTACGTGGGGGAGGGCTACACCGATGCGCGCCGGGCAGTCCAGCGCGCCATCGAGGAGCGTCGCAGCGGCAACGGCCGCGTCCGGACTCACCTGGTGGCCGCGCCTGAAGCGTTCGTCGCGGGCGAGGAAACCGCCGCGGTCCACTACATCAACGATGGTGACGCGCGGCCCACGAGCAAGCCGCCGCGGCCGTTCGAGCGCGGCATCGGCGGCCGGCCGACGCTCGTCCACAACGTGGAGACGCTCGCGCACGTTGCGTTGATCGCCCGCCATGGCGAGGAGTGGCACCGTTCGGCCGGCCGAGGCCAGACGCGCGGCACAACGCTGGTCACGTTGCAGCATGGCGGCCAGGCGTTCGTGAGCGAGATCGAGTACGGGACTCGCGTAGGCGATGCTGTCGGCGCCCAGGGCGTGCCTCCTTCAGCTGCTCAGGCGGTGCTGCTGGGCGGCTATCACGGCACCTGGCTGCGGCGCGAGGACGCCTGGGCGCTGCCGCTGGATCCGGCCACTTTGCGCGCCGCAAGCGTCACCTTGGGGACCGGCGTCATCGGCCTGTTGCCATACGGCGCATGCGGCGTCGCATCAAGTGCGCGCATCACCGATTACCTCGCGGCCCAGAGCGCGGCGCAATGCGGGCCGTGCGTCTTTGGCCTGCGTTCCATCGCCGACGCGATGCTGCGGCTCGCCGGCGGGAGCGGCTCACCGGACGACCTGGCGCGGATCGAGGGTTGGACCGCGCTGTTGTCCGGTCGCGGCGGCTGCCGCCATCCCGACGGCGCGGCGGTGATGATCGGCTCCGCCCTGGCGGCCTTCACCGATGACTTCGCGGCTCACTCCCGTCGGCGCGGCTGCGTCGCGCGCCAGCAGCCGGCGGTCGCGGCATGACCGTGACGCGCGGCCGGGCCGCGCCAGCGCGGACGAATCTCGTGCTCGAGGTGGATCGCATCAAGTGCGACGGCCACGGCCTGTGTGCCGAGCTGTTGCCGGAGATGCTCGAGCTCGACGACTGGGGCTACCCCATCGTCCGCGACCCGTCTGTGCCGCGCGGCCTCGACGCGCATGCCCGTCGGGCGGTGGTGGATTGCCCGGTGCTGGCGCTGCGCTTGCGCGAGGCCGCCGTCTAGCGCGCGCCGGCCGCGTCGACGGCCTGCGCGGCCAGTGTCGCCATATCCGGCACCGTCAGACTGGGCCGCGCCGATGCAGGTGGCGTGGCGCCAAACCCCGCGCGATCGTGGCGCCGATTGACCCACACCGTCCGCAGCCCCATGGCCTGGGCAGGCACGTGATCGTGGTAGAGGCTCTGGGCCACGTGGACGATCCGCTCCGGCGGCAGGCCGATGCGCTCCAGCGCTAAGTCGAAGTTGCGCGCTGATGGCTTGTACGAGCGCACCTGCTCCGCCGTTATGCGCCACGTGAATGGCCGGCCCAGCTTCTCATCGGAGAAGTCGAAGAGATCGTCGTCGCAGTTGGTGATGACCGCCAGCCTGAAGCGCTCGCCCAGCCGCGCCAGCGCCGCGACGGAATCAGGGAAGGCCGGCCAGTCGGCGACTGAGCCGCCCATCCTGGCCCGCGCATCGGCGGTGACTGACCCGCCCTGCTCGGTGAGCGTCTGGGCCAGTGCCTGGCTCAGCACCTGGCGATACGGCTGCCATGGCCCGGCCTCCAGCCGGGCCTCGTGCCGCGCGTAGGCCTCGAGCAGCGCGTCATCGGGGTCCGGCGCGCTGGTCACGCCCAACTCAGCGCGGAGCGTCGCGAGGATGCCGCTCTCCCAGTCGATGAGCGTGCCGTAACAATCGAAGCTGAGCGCCTCGACCGTGGCCCAGTCGATGGGGGAGGGTTGCATGCGTGCCAAGTATTGCGTGGGAACCCCGGGGTCGCTCGCCGCGTTCTGGGTTCATGGTCCGAACTGCGTTTCCGCTCGCCCTGCTCACCGTCCTGCTGGTCGCGTGCTCAGGCGCGGGCCCGTCGCCCAGTCCGGCCCCCACGCCGTCGCCCAGCCCGCAGCCATCGCCCAGTCCTTCGCCGGCCGCGAGCTTCTACCTGCGCGCCTACTACACGCAGGCTCTGCCGCCGCGTGAAACCTTCAACTGGCTCCCATCACTCACTGTGGCTGACGGGCTGCTGCTGGATGGCAACGTGGCGATCGACATGATCTATCCCGGCCCACTGACCATCCTGCCGATCGCGCGTCAGATCACCCCTGCGGGCATCCAGCAGCTCATCGACGAGGCGCGCCGCCTGGGCCTTCTTTCCGATAAGACCGACTACACCGGTGGTCAACCCGCGCCGGGCGCACGACTGGCCCAGCTGCAACTGATCGTCGATGGCGTCACCTACAACCTGACCGGCAACGCCGACCTCCAGATCCAATGCGTCCGCGCACCCTGTGAAGCGGCACCCGGTACGGCCGGGGCGTTCGCGGCCTACTGGCAGGAGCTGACGCTCGCCCAGACCTGGCTCGACTCCGAGCTGGGCCCCGATCAGCCGTACGTGCCAGATCGAGTTGCGTTGCTGCTGACGCCGCCACAGAACCAGGGGATGCCCAACCGGCCGGCCGAGTGGCCGTTCGACACCCCGCTCGCCGAGGCCGGCGTCGAGTTTCCCGGCGGAGCCGGCGATCGCTGCGTGACCCTGTCTGGTGACGCACTCGCTGCCGTGTGGCCCACGCTGCGTGACGGTACGCAGCTGACAGTCTTCGTGGACCGTGCCGGCACCCAAGCCGCGCCAATCGTCCGCGTGCTCGTGCCGGGTGACGAGTCGCCGTGCCCCGACGCGGCGCGTTGACCGGACACCACCACGGCATGTGGTGGCACAATCCAGACGGAACTGTAATGCGGTCATCCTTCGCGCTTAGTCGGTCATAGCCCACGCGGTCCGACGATATTCGCGCCGGTCCCATGAGGCCGGCAGCCGCGCAGAGGAGCGCAAGAATGACGTACCGAACCGACGTAGAAGTCGTCGAGCCTGTCGAACCCGCTTACACCCGCGCCACGCGCGTGACGCGGTACTCGCAGGGGCCTGCGGCCGTGCTCGAGAAGGCACTGGTCCTGATCTTCAGCCTGATTGAGCTGGTCATCGTGCTACGCATCGTGTTGCTGCTGCTCGCGGCGCGCCAGGGCAACGACCTCGTCCAGGGCATCTACAACCTGAGCGAGATCTTCGTCGCCCCGTTTCGCGGCATCCTGCGCATCGACGAGGTCCAGGCCGGCATCGCCTCCCTTGATTTCGGCGCGATCGTCGCCCTGATCGGCTGGCTCATCATCGAGGTGATCGTGATCGCCATCGTGCGTATGTTCCGTCCCACCGCCACCGCCTGACCGGTCGCCTGTGCTTCCGCGATAATCGGCGCCCTAGGAGGGTGCCACTTGACCGCGACTGGTCTGTCGACCAACAAGCAGGAATATCGCCAGCGCCTCGATGAGCAGCCCGATGAGCGCATCGACGGCTGGGCGGCAGAGTTGATGCGCGACATGTCCATTCGCGTCGGCGTGCGCAAGGTCCTGGCCGAGCTGCGCCATGCGATGAAGATCGATGACGCCGGGCTGACGCGCCTCTTCACCGCTGGCGGCGGGCCGGCGGCCGCCGTCGGCAAGACCGCGCAAGGGGAGCTGATGGTGCCGGCGATCTCGCTGCGCTTCCTGGTGCCCGGCGCCCGGGCACTGCTGCCGGACGCGCGCGCCAAGCTGATCGAGTACCTGGTCGAGTCCTTCGACGAGCTGGTCTACATCTAGTCCAGTCTGGTTCAAGGGCCGGCCAATGGCGCGGCCACTCAGCGCGCTGCGCCTCGTCCATCCCTTCCCGTCGCTCCTCAATAGCGCGCTCGTCCTGGGCCTCGCGCTCCTGGCCGGCGCGGAGGCGGCGCGGGCGACACTCCTCGCGGCGGGCATGCTGGGCATGCAGCTCTGCATCGGCACGGTCAACGACCTGTTCGACGAGAACGTCGACCGCGCCGCCAAGCCGTGGAAGCCCATCGCGTCCGGCGTCGTGAGTCGCCGCGCGGCATGGGCGGCGGCACTCGTCGCCGGCGGGGGAGGGTTCGTGTGTGCGGTCGCTGGCGGCGCGCTCATCGCCGTGATGTGGCTGGCGATGCTGGCGTGCGGCCTCGCCTACGACGTGCGGCTCAAGGCGACGGCGTGGGCGTGGCTGTGTTTCTCGGTCGCGTTCGCGCTGCTGCCGGTCTACGCCTGGTTCGGCGCCGCGAGCCAGCTGCCCGGCGTGAAGGGGGCCGACCTCGTCCCCGGCGGCAAGGAGGTCCCCGCGGAGTTCTGCAAGAACAACTGCAAGGGGGTCGAGCGCACCTGCCAGGGCGCGGGCATCGGCGAGCCGGGCAGCTGCGAG
>DAIERN010000064.1 GCA_027346765.1 Chloroflexota bacterium
GGGTCGCCGCCGACCACATCGCCGGGCGCCCCGTCCGGCCCCGGCCCGCCATCGGGACGGCGATCGTCAAGGTCTTCGACCTCACGGTCGCCGTGACCGGGTGGAGCGAGAAGCGCCTGCGGGCCGCCGGGCGGCCGGCCCAGCCGCGCTGGCTGCGCGCGTGAAGGTAGACCGCGTAGATGAGCCACGTGACGAGGGCGCTCGTCTCCTTGGGGTCCCAGCCCCAGTAGCGGCCCCAGGCGATGCTCGCCCACCACGAGCCCAGGATGATCAGCGTCGCGAAGATCGGGAAGCCGATGATGACCGCGCGGTACGCGACCTCATCGAGCACCTTGGCCGGCGGCAGCCATGAGACGCGGTTCTCGCGGCCCTGGACGAGGTAGCCCACGGCCGCGCCAAAGCTCACCGCGAAGATGCCGTACGAGATCATCGCCATCGCGACGTGGATGGTGAGCAGTGGCGGGTTGTCGAGCGCCGGGACGAGCGGCGAGATGTCCTGGGGCAGCGTGAAGGCGTAGCCCAGCAGGAAGGCCGCGACACCGATCGGCAGGAACGCGATGGCGCGAATGGGGTAGCGCCGCGCGAGATACAGGTAGCCGCCGATGATCCCGAAAGCAAACGCGACGCTGAACTCGTACAGGTTGCCCCACGGGCCACGCCCGACGAGATAGGCGCGCACCAGCAGGCCGATCGCGAGCATCACGAAGGATGCCCAGACGAAGACCTGGCCGATCGACCCGGCGGGCGTGGCTTGCGGACCGCTGCTGCCGATCGTCACCGATGAGCTGCCCACGGTGGCTGTTGCGAGCGACTGGCGCCGGCCCGCGGCGAGCAGGGTCGTGTGGACGACCAGCAGGATGAAGCCGATGAACAGCGTCACCGTGCCCACATCGAAGGCGTAGTACGAGAGCTTGGCGAGTGTCATTTCCCCCGGGTCCTATGCGACCGCGGCGCCACCGGCGGGGGGAGCGCCGCCACGGCGTACGACGACAGGCGCCAGCGACGCGCCCAGCTGGTAGCGAGTTCCGCAGGTGCGGCACAGCTGCTGGCCGGCGGGTCGGACGGTGTCATCGACCGGGCAGCGCACGAGCAGGTCGCCGCGATCGATGTCGCACTCATGGGCAGTGGGCGGATAGAGCAGGTGATGCGTCGCGCAGTAGGGCACGTTGGCGGGATAGGTGTACGAGCCGTCGGCATTGGCCGCGACGGCAATCGGCTGGGGATCGTCGAGCCGCACCTTGCCGCGCTTCTCGTTGAGCCGGTTGTAGATCCAGTACAGCAGCAGCAGGCTCAGGCCCGGACCCACGACGCCCAGGATGAGCAGGATGGGCAGCAGGCCGATCAGCCCGTTCCAGTCCGGAATCAGGATGGTCGAGAGCCATTGCAGGAACCCAGTCCAGGGATCGACGGGGGTGGGTGGCATCAGGCCGAATTCTAGCCGCGGCCGCCCTGGGAGCGCGGGCGCCGATTGCCCAGGCCCACGCCGCCGCCCGGCGACGGCCGCGACACCGCCGGATCGAGGAGCTCTTCGAGCCACGCCAGGCGGACCGTGTGCGCGCCGAGGCTCATCGCCTTGTCGCGCAGCGCCCGGTCATCGCTCACGAGGGTCGTGCCGCGCGGGCTATCGCGCACGAGGTTGAGCAGCGCCTCGTCCGCGGAAAGCGACCCGGCCTGGCGGATCTCTAGGCCGGCCCTGACCCGCTGGACGCGGCCGCTGCCCGGTGCCGCGTGACCGTCGAGCATCACGATCGTGTTGATGTGCGCCGGGATCACGACCGACAGTCGCGGCAGCAGCGCGCGCAATGCGCTCGGGTCGGCCCCGCCCGACCGGCGATGGAGCAGGTTGTTACCGTCGATCAGTAGTCGGTCGATCGCGGCGAACGGCTGGCGGTTCATTGCGCGACCATTGTCGGCGTGTTGCTGCTGGTTGATCTCGATGGCGTCGTGTACCGCGGCGCGGAGGCTGTCCCGGGAGTCGCCGGCGTGCTCACCCGGCGCGCCGCGAACGGCGACAAAGTGATGTACGTGACCAACAACTCGCGCTGGCATCGCTCGGACTATCGAACGCGGCTCGAGGGTCATGGTGTGCCACTGGGGGAGGGCTGGGACAGCATCGTGACCGCCGCGCGCGCGGCGGCGGTGCTGCTTGCTGAGCGCGACCCCAAGCCGCGCGTGGCGATGGTCTTTGGCGGCCCGGGCCTTGGACGCGAGCTGCGCGACGTGGGCATCCGCACCGTGCGGCCCACGCCCCTTGGGCTGGCTGCGGCGCCGGACGTGCTCGCGGTTGGCGTGGATTTCAGCCTCACGTACGCGCGGCTGACGACGGCGGTTGAGGCGGTCCGCCGCGGGGCGTTGTTCGTCGCCACGAACCGCGACCCAATCTATCCCGGCGCCGACGGGCAGCTGATGGCCGGCGCGGGCGCGATGGTCGCCGCGGTGGCGGCGGCGGCGATGACGGAACCCGACCTGGTGGTCGGTAAGCCCGAGCCGCGGCTCTTCGAGGCTGCCGCCGACGTGGCCGGCATGGCGCTGAAGGACGCGATCGTCATCGGCGACGGCCTCACGACGGACATCCGCGCCGCGAACCGGGTGGGGGCGCGGTCGATCCTGATGCTGACCGGGGTGACGACACAGGCCGACCTGGCGCGCTTTCCCGATATCAAACCGACCCGGATCGCCCACGACGCCAAGGAGCTGGAGAAAGCCTTGGCTGACCTCTCAGCCTAGAGCGACGGCTCGCTCGCGGCGAAGGCCTCGAACTCGTTGATCAGGCGCGAGCGGGTCGCCTCGTCGTGCGCCAGGAAGGCGACGCGCAGCGCGTGCATGTTCATCGCCCATAGGTCGGCCACGCCCACGCCCATGAAGTCGATGGCGTTCTGGTATTCGCGCACCAGGGTCAGGTCGGAGACGGTGCGGTCGTCGGTTGAAAGCGTCAGCGGTACGCCGGCGTCGAGGAGAGTGCGCAGCGGGAAGTCCGCCAGGGAGGGAAAGTCGGCGGCCTGGACGTTGCTCGTGGGGCAGATATCAAGGGTCACGCCGCGCGCGGCGAGATCAGCCATCAGCGCCGGGTCCTCCGCGGCGGACGCGCCGTGGGCGATGCGCGCCGGCGACACCGCCTCGAGCGAGCGCCGCACCTGCGCGGCACCGCCCCATTCGCCGGCATGGATGGTGATGCCCAGGCCCGCCTCGCGCGCCACTTCAAAGGAACGCGCGTGGGCGAGCGGGTCGGGGTAGGCGGCCTCCAGTCCCGCGAGGTCGAAGCCCGTCAGCCCCTGGTCGATGAACTGGGCCGCAGTGCGCACCATCACCACATTCGCGTCCGGCGGGTGCGAGCGCAGCGCCACGGCAACGAGGCGCGCCACCACTCCGGTCGCGGCCGCCGCGTCGCGCGTGCCCGCCGCCACCGCCGCGATGCCATCCGCCATGCCCAGGCCGCCTTGCACGTGGAGCAGCGGCCCCCACTTGATCTCGACGTAGCGTGTCCCGTCGCTCGCAATGTCCTCCACCAGCTCGTACGCAGCGCGGTAGAGCGCTTCCGCGTCCTGCAGGATCGCGATGGGCAGGTCGAACGCGGCGAGCAGCTCGGCCTGGTCCTTGCACTGGGCGGGAGCCTGCAGCCGCGCGGCCATCGCCGCCAGATCCATGCCGGCATCGAGGCCGCGCTCACGCGCCAGCGCCAGCGCCGTCGCCGGCCGGAGCGAGCCGTCGAGATGCAGATGGAGCTCGGCCTTGGGCATTTGCGCGATCAGATCGCGCTTTTCGCGCTCCGCGGGCGCGGTAGACAGGTCATGACCACCCATAACCCGATCGTACGGCAGCGGACCGCCCCTGCAGCGACCTAGACTCGGGCTCATGGCCGCCCCATTGTCCGTGTCCGCCAGCGACGGGCCGCCGCGCACGCTGCGGCTGCACCTGTGGTGGACGACGGTCCTCGTGCTCGCCGCGCTGGGCGGTGCCGGCCTCGCCGTGGCGGCCGACCGGCCGGGTAACCCGGTCCAGCGGCCCGAGCTGACCTATCGCGCCGACACTGCCGCGCAACCCTGGATCGACCACATGGCGGTCGACCTCGACGCGGCCACCAGCGACGCCACCGACCTGGCCGCCGACGGCCGGAACGTCCTGGACAGCCTGCAGGCCCTCGATCGCGCAGCCGCGGACCAGGCGCTCGCGGCCGGCGACCAGACGGCGGCCCATCTCAGCAACCTGGTCGCCAGCCTGCGCGACACCGAATCGCGCGCCCACACAGAGATCGAGCGCTGGCGACTGGGGCCGCAGGCGGTCAGCCTGTTCGACCAGATCGACAAGGCCATCGCGGCCGCCCAGGACGTCGCTGCCGACTGGCAGGGGCTGGCAGCGGTGGGCCGCACGGTCGTGGCGCTGCTCGAGGGTTTCAACGATCACGACCAGGCGGTCATCGGAGCGACCAGCGCCGGCCGCGCCAGCAACTGGAACGATGCCCTCGGCCTGCTCAATGGAGCCGCGGCTGATGGGCTAACTGTCGTCAGCGCGGCGCGCGACCAGCTCGCGCAGTCCGGGACGGTGGACACGCTCGATGACCTGCTCGGGCGGGAGCGGGCATACGACGCGGCTCTGGTCGCGCTGTACCAGTACCTCGCGAACGGCGGCGCGCAATCAGGCCCCAAGTTCCAGCACCTCAAGGATGCGGTCGACCAGGCGCAGGCCGCGCTCCCCGCGGACAACAACGCGCTCGTGGTCATCGTCGGCGAATCGTCGGGTGTGCCCATCGCCGACGAGCTGCTCGCGATGGACACGGCACACGGCGTGATCAACGACGCGCTCGAGGCCATCACCGATGCCAAGACGGGCGGCCAGGGCACCGACCAGACGCCGCTCGAGACGCAGGCGCCGACGGCCGCGCCATGAGCCTGATCGCTTTGACCGCGGCGCTCGCCGGCGCGGTGCTGGGTTTCGCCGCCGACCGTCTCGCGACGCGTTGGCCCGATCACGAGGATGACTACTTGCCGCGCGGTCTTGATTGGCGGACGCTCGTGGTAGCGCTGACCGGCGCCGTCGTCGGCGCGGTGCTCGTCACGAGGTGGAGCGAGCCGCGCGACCTGGCCGTGCTGGGCATCTATTGCATCGCGCTCGTACTCCTTTTCGCGACGGACCTCGACCAGAAGCTCCTGCCCGATCTGATCACGCTGCCGCTCATCGTCTTCTGTGCCGCAGCCCTGGCGCTGAACTGGGCGCCGGCGCTCGCGGACAAGTCGCTGGGCCAGGTCAGCGGAGTGATTGCCGCCATCGGCCTGCCCGCGTTCCTGTTCGTGTCGGATCGGCTGTTGCGGGGCGAGCTGGGCTGGGGTGATCTGAAGCTGGCCGTGTCGGTCGGGCTGATGTCGGGCGTCTCCAACGTGTTCGTCGGCATCCTCGCCGCAAGCATCGGCTTCAGCGTGGTCCTGCTCGTACTCATCGCCGCGCGGCGGATCTCGCTCCGCTCGGCGGTGCCCTTTGGGCCGGTGCTGATCATCGCCGGCTTCATCGCGGCGCTGATGTGGGGCTAGCCCGTGGGTATGGACAGGTGCCTTACGATGCCTGATGCGAAGCAGGCCGACCCCAGTCGGCCTCGGGGGATCGCGATGGAGAGGGCCGTGCGTTCCAGGTTTGGCCGTCTGACTATCAGCGCGCTGATCGTGCTGGGACTGCTGGTTGCAGTCAGTCCGCTGTCCGTGGTGACGGCGCGATCAGCGCCGTATATGGATTGGCCCACGGTGGGCCGCGAAACGCAGCCGTTCGGCTGCACCGGCTTCAAGATGGAGCCGCGCCGCGGTAGCTGCGCCCATTTCCACGCCGGCATCGACATTGCCAATAGCCGCGGCACGCCCATCCGGGCCGTCGCCGACGGCACAATCTCGTACGTTGGCCGCGAGCCGTGGTACCACGGCGCTGACCGCGCCTGGGTCGTCATCATCAGCCACGGCAATGGCATCAAGACGATCTACGTTCACCTCCAGGCAAAGCCCATGGCCGGTGTGCAGAAGGGCAAGCACGTGGTCCAGGGCCAGCTCATAGGGCTGATGGGCGCGAGCGGCCGCGCCACGGGGCCGCATCTTCACTTTGGGGTGTGGGTCAACCGCGTCGGCGTCGATCCCACCAAGTACCTGCCCAGCACCACGGCGCCCAGCCACTGGTGATCAGGGCGGCCGGGGCCGCCCGCCATCGCCCGCCATCGCCCGCCAGATTGACTGCTGTGTAGCATCAGCGCGTGAAGCGCGTCACCGCGGTAGTGCTCGCCGGCGGCGAAGGCGAGCGCCTGTCGATCCTGAGCTCCGTTCGGGCCAAGCCCGCGGTGCCATTTGCGGGCAAGTACCGGGTCATCGACTTCACCCTGAGCAACTGCGTCAACTCGGACATCGACAACGTCCTGATCCTGACGCAGTACAACCCGCGCTCACTCAACGACCACATCGGCGCGGGGCGGCCGTGGGACCTTGACCGCAACGCCGGCGGGGTCCGCATGCTGCAGCCGTACATCGCCCGCGGCCGCCCATCGGAGTGGTACCGCGGCACCGCCGACGCGGTGCTGCTCAACCTCGAGATGATCCGCCAGCAACCTGGCGACACGGTCCTGATCCTGGCCGGCGACCACATCTACAAGATGGATTACCAGCCCTACATCGCGTTCCACCGGCGCAACCGGGCCGACGTGACCGTCGCCGCGCAGCGCGTGCCGCTGGGTGAGGCGTCGCGCTTCGGCATCCTGGCGCTCGATGGCGACGGCCGCGTGACCGAGTGGCAGGAGAAGCCCCAGCAGCCCAAGAGCGACCTGGCGTCGCTGGGGATCTACGTGTTCAGCAAGAAGGCGCTGCTCGCCTGGCTGGACGACTCGCGGACCGACTTTGGGCGCGACGTGATCCCGGCCATGCTCGACGGCGGCGCGCGCGTTTTCGGCTACCAGTTCGATGGTTACTGGCAGGACGTGGGCACCGTCGCGGGTTACTGGCAGGCGCACATGGATCTGCTCGAGGAGCATCCCGGGCTGGACCTGTACGACAACGAGTGGCTGATCCATACCCGTTCAGTAGAGCGCGCGCCCGCGCGCGTGGGACCCACGGCGTCAGTCCATCGATCGCTCATCAGCCACGGCTGCCAGATCTGGGGCACGGTCGAGCGGAGCGTGCTGTCGCCCGGTGTGCGGGTTGACCCGGGCGCGGTCGTGCGCGACTCGATCGTGATGTTCGACACGGTCATCCGCGCCGGGGCGGTGGTGGACCGGGCGATCATCGACAAGAACGTGTCGATCGGGCCCAACGCGATCGTCGGCCACGGGTCGGACATGGAGACGGCCAACAAGCAGGAGCCGTCACGGCTCAACACCGGCATCACCGTGGTGGGCAAGCGGGCAGTTGTCCCGGCTGGGGTGAGGCTGGGGCGCAACGTGAAGATCAACGAGGGCGTCCGCCCGGCCGACTACGGCGGCAAGCGCACGGTCGCCTCCGGCGGAACGGTAGAGGTGCACCGACTACCCGCGGGTGCCGGGAAGAAGGGCGCGAAGACTGCGACGAAGGCGCGCATCGACGGCGAGCCCATGGCTGACCGCATGAGCGCGTCAGGCCGTGGAGGTTCGCGCTAGCCGTCCGCGGTCACGGTC
>DAIERN010000065.1 GCA_027346765.1 Chloroflexota bacterium
CAACCGGGACCGCCAGCCGAAGACCGCGCGGCGCAACGCCGGCGAGCCGCTCGCGTCGGCCGCCAGTTCCCAGGCGTGAATGATCGGCACCCCGGCGTTCAGCAAGGCGCCCAAGGCCGCGGCCAGCCGTGCACGCATCTGCTCGAACCTGGCGGGCCACTCGTGGTCGTAGGCCACAATCTGGATCGGGTCGGATGGTCGTTCGGGTCCGATGACGTACCCGCCGGCCGCCAGGGAATCACGCATCGTTGGCATTAGCGCGATCCTAAAGCGGATGCAGGGTCTTATCGCGCTGATCGTCGTGGGCGCCGTTGCGGTCGCCTGCAACGGCTACTACGTGCCGCCGAGCGCTACGCCAAGCCCGATCAACACCGGTGGCCCGATTCTCAGCGCCCAGCCCGGCGCGACCGGTGAGCCCCAGCCGACCGACGCGCCCCAGCCGACCGGCCCGGCAGCGGAGATCGAGATCGACATCACCGGCGGGCGGCACGGCGGCTCGTATCGCGCGGTGGCGCCGGGCGCGTGCCGCTATCAGCCCGATCGGAACTCGTTCAGCGTGAACTACGCGAACAACGCCGCGGCCGATGGCTTCGTCGCGCTCGAGCTCGCGTTGCGCGACGCGGCGGTGGCGATCGACGACTCGAGCGACGACTTCACCGCGAAGATCAGCGTCGGCGGTCCCAATGGAGGTGTGACCTACGCGATCGATCCGCGCTCCGGCGAGGGCGACGGGAACGCCTTTCTCGACGCGTCAGAACAGGCCGCGACGCTCGACCTGGAGGCCGACGCGCGCGATGGCGCGACGATCGAGCTGACGGTTATCTGCGAGCTGCCCCAGGCGCCGTCACGCTAGCGGCTATTCGCTAGGGTCGGACGAGGTCGCCGTAGGCGTCCGGCCGGCGGTCGCGGTAGAACTGCCAGGTGTTGCGGACCTCGTGGATCATGTCGAGGTCCATATCGCGCACGAGCAGCTCCTCGTTGTGCGGGTCGCCCACGTCGCCAATGAACTGGCCGCGCGGATCGACGAAGTACGACTGGCCGTAGAAGTCGTCGTCGCCCAGCTCTTGCTCGATCCCGACACGGTTGATCGTGCCCACGAAGTAGCCGTTCGCCAACGCATGGGAAACCTGCTCGACGCGCCACAGGTACTCGGATAGGCCGCGCGAGGTCGCCGAGGGGATGAACACCATCTCGGCGCCATTGAGCCCCAGCGCGCGCGCACCTTCCGGGAAGTGCCGGTCATAGCAGATGTACACACCGACCCGGCCGACGGCGGTCTCGAACACCGGATAGCCCAAGTTGCCCGGTCGGAAGTAGAACTTCTCCCAGAAGCCCTTGACGTGCGGAATGTGGGTCTTGCGGTACTTGCCCAGGTACTTGCCGTCGGCGTCGATCACCGCGGCGGTGTTGTAGTAGATGCCGGCCGCGTGCTCGTCCTCTTCGTACATAGGCACGATCAGCACCATGCCCGTCTGCTTGGCCAGATCCTGCATCCGTTTCGTGGTCGGGCCGTCCGGGATCAGCTCGGTATACGAGTAATACTGCGGATCCTGGACCTGGCAGAAGTAGGGCCCGTAGAAGAGCTCCTGGAACAGCATCACCTGCGCGCCGTCCTTGGCCGCCTGGTGGGCGTACTGCTCGTGCTTCTGGATCATCGATTCCTTGTCGCCCGTCCAGGTTGCCTGGATCAGCGCGCCGCGGACGATACGGGCCATTTACCTCACCTCGGGTGTGACGCAGGTCAGCGTTTCAGGCCGCTGAGGGTACACCGAGGAGCGACTGATTCGGTAGCGTCGGAGCTGCTGTGCGCCGCGCTCGTCACGCGGCGCCAGTTCAGCGGCGGCGGATGGCCAGGTCCGGCCCGTAATAGATGCGCAGGATCTGCAGGTAGTCCTTGCCGGCGCTGGCGCAGCGCACGGCTGTCCGGGCATAGAGCTTCCAGCCGTTCGCATCACTGCCACAACGACCCTTCTGGCCGGCGCGGTAGCCGGTCATGAAGAAGCGGTCCGACTTGAGCAGGGTGATGTCCCAGGTCAGTGCGACTGCGTCGAAATGGTCCGGCCGAACGCGGGCAGTGCCCGGCCGATAGAGCTGGTCCTGGATCCCGTCGCGCACGTCGAAGCAGCGGCCGTCGCGCATTTGGCGCGGGTGCATCGCGTGATACCACCCGTACTGCTTGGACGCCACCGCTCCAGCAGCGATGACTGCGTGGGGCAGATAGCCCGGCCACTCATGACCGAGAACGGTGACCACGTACTTGCGAAACGGCACCCGATCGATCCGGCCGGACTGGTTGCGATAGACGCGGATGTAGTCGGGCGGCTGCGTGGTGCTTGTCCAGCGGCTACAGCCGCCGGAGGGGATTTGCGCAGCGACGCCAGTGGCGGCGAATAGACCCGCCGGGAGTAATAGCCCCAGGCCCAGGCTCGCAGCCAGGAGTGTGGTGCGTACACGCCGGCGGACGGCGAACGCGCTGATGATCGGCTTTACCCCCGCAGCCGAATTGGCAGATGGCACTGCTGCCTCCTCGGTAGGCCGGCGACGCGCGACTTGGCACTGCGCGCTCAGTTCCGGCGGATTGGACCGTCCGGTGAGCAGCAGTCAGGCACGACTAGTCGGGCCAAAGGGTTAACGTCCGAAACCCGCATGGCGGGGAGGGACTCAAGAGGTTCAGCAACGGGCCGGGAATTGGCCGTTTACCGACGACTGCTGCCGCTGGGGCGGCTAGCTTGTTCGATTTTCCTCTTCAGTGGTGCGCGAGTGCGCCAAACGATTATGGCACCAAAGGGTCAGGTGCGCCGCCGAATGGTCATGGAGGAGACCTTTCAGGTGCATTGCACGCTCCGGCGGTTTGGCTTGGCTCGCGCTACAAAGCCGCTAGACGCTCCGCGGCTGCAACGAGGGTTTCACGCTTCTTGGGGAACGCGAAACGAATCTTGGAGCGGCCCAGCTCAGGTCGCGAGTAGAACGACGAGCCCGGCACGGTGGCCACGCCCGGGCGCTCAGTCATGGCCTTGGCGAAGGTGACGTCGTCCTGGTCGGTCAGGGCGCTGATGTCGGTCATGACGTAGTAGGCGCCATTGGGCACGTAGGTCCGGAAGCCCGCGCCATCCAGCGCGCTGACGAGCAGATCGCGCCGCTCGCGGTAGTTGGCCGCGAGCGTCTGGTAGTACGCGTCAGGCAGGTTCATCGCCACGGCGCCTGCGGCCTGGAGCGGCGCGGCCGCGCCCACGGTCAGGAAGTCGTGCACCTTGCGGATCGCGCCGGTCAGCGGCGCGGGCGCGATGACCCAGCCGACGCGCCAGCCGGTGACCGAGTAGGACTTGGAGAGCGAGTTGATGGCCACCGTCCGCTCGGCCATGCCGGGCAGCGTGGCCATGGGGATGTGCGTGCCGGCAAAGATGATGTGCTCGTAGATGTCGTCGGTGAAGACCAGCGCGTCGTGCTCGATGCACAGCCCCGCGATCAGCTCGAGCTCGGCCCGGGTGAAGACCTTGCCGGTGGGGTTGTGCGGCGTGTTGAGCACGATGCCGCGCGTGCGCGGCCCGAATGCCGCGCGCAGCTCGGCCTCGTCGATGTGCCAATCGGGCTCGTGCAGCGTCACATACCGGGGTACCGCGCCGGACAGGATCGCGTCTGGCCCGTAGTTCTCGTAGAACGGCTCGAACACGATGAGCTCGTCCCCGGGGTCGAGCAGCGCCAGCATGGCCGCGATCATGCCCTCGGTCGCACCGCAGGTGACGGTCAGGTCGGTCTGCGGGTCAACCTTCCAGCCGGGGTAGAAGCGCTGGGTCTTGGCGCAGATCGCCTCACGAAAGTCGCGCGCGCCCCAGGTGATGGCGTATTGATTGATGTCCGCCTGGATCGCCGCCGCGGCCGCGTCCTTGAGCTCCTGCGGGCAGGCGAAGTCGGGGAATCCCTGGGCGAGATTGACCGCGTCGTGTTGCAGCGCGAGCCGCGTCATGTCGCGGATGACTGATTCGGTGAACCGCCTGGCCTTGGCCGACACGCGTGTTGTCGAGGGAATCGCAGCGCTCATGGCGCGGCATTGTTACAGGATTGGCTGTGGCCCCCGGCGCGGCAGCCAGACACTGAACACCGCGCCGCCGCCGGCCGCGTCATCAACGTGGAGCGTCGCCTCCTGGCGCGCGGCGAGGACGCGCGCGATGGCCAGGCCCAGGCCGGTATTGCCCGTTTGGCGGCGCCGGCCGGCCAAGCGCGCGAATGGCTCGAAGATGCGCAGCCGCTCATGCTCGGGCACACCCGGTCCCTGATCCGCCACGCCGATTGACACCTGCGGCTGGCGGCCGTCGTTGAGCGGCGCCACCACCAGCCGAATCGTGCCGTCGGGTGGGGAGTGGTCGATCGCGTTGTCGATGAAGATCAGCAGCAGCTGGGTCATGCGGTCGGGATCGGCGCGCACGAACAGGTCGCGATCCGCCCCTGTGGCGGCCTGCTGGACCACCTCAAGGCGGACGCCGCGCTCGGTCGCGATCGCCTCCACCCGCCGCGCCAGCTCGGCGACGAAGCCGCGCATCTCGATCTCTTCGGGCTTGACCACGATTGCGCCGGCGTCGGCGGAGGCGAGCGCCAGCAGGTCGCCCACCAGGCGCCCCAGCCGGTCCGATTCCGACACGATGTCCGCAACGAGGCGCTGGCCGTCGGGCTGCACCAGGTTCTCGCGCTGCAGGATCTCGGCAGAGGCGCGGACGACCGAGACCGGCGTGCGCAGCTCGTGCGACGCTGACGCGACAAAGCGCCGCTCGGCGTTGAAGGCCGAGCGGATTGGCCCCATGGCGCGCGTCGTGACCACCAAAGTGACCACCGCGGCGCCCAGCAGACCGATCAGGCTGGCCAGCACGATCGTGGCCAGGATCGTGCTCGTCTGCTGGTCGTGCTGGGTCAGCAGAAACCCGGTCTGGAGGAGCGCAACGACTTCGCCGCGGCTGTTCAGGACGCGCTTAGTGAGCAAGCGGATATGAGCGCTGCCGACGGTCACCGTGCGCAGGTCGTCGCCGCGTGTTGCTGCTCCTGCGGCCGTGGCATCCGGCAGTCCGGTGAGCTTTATCTGCTGAGGGTTTGAAAGCACGTTGGCGTTGGTGTCGAGCACGAGATAGAAGGTCTGGAAGGACTCGAGCTGGGCTCCGTCGCTGTCGAGCAGACCCAGGCCGGATGAGGCCGGTGTCGGGGCGGTAATAGGCGTTGGCGCGGCAGTCGGCGCCGCCGTCACACCGCCTTCGCCTTGTTCGGATGTATCGCCGGAAAGGTTGTCCGTTTCGGGCCCAGTCGTTTGACTCGGTTGTCCCTCCAGGTCGGTCTCCTGCTGGAGCAGTGCCTCCAATGCGGTCAGTCGGGCGGAAGCCACTTGCTCCAACGTGCGATCGACGTTTTCGTTGGTCATGCCAATCGCGACCGCGGCCGTGACCAAACCCACGCCGGCGAGCAGCGCGGCGATCAGGGCGAGCGTGACGAAGGCCAGGCCGCGCGACGTCCGCCGGACCAGGCGGTCCGACGGAGTCACCGCCGCGACGACGGACTTAGCTGCCCGGTTGAAGCGCATAACCGACTCCGCGCACGGTGCGCAGCGCCTTGTTCTGGCCAAGTGCGCGCAGCTTGCGCCGCAGGTAGTGGATGTACAGGTCGACCACGTTCGAGTAGACGTCAGGCTCAGCGCCCCAGACCGAGTCGAGGATCTGCTGGCGCGTGACGACCTGGCCCGCGTGGCGAATGAGGTAGCCCAGCAGCGCGTACTCGCGCGCTGACAACAGCTCGCTGCGCTCGCCCACGGTCACCTGGTGGCGGTCCGGATCGAGCTCGATCGAACCTGCCGCGAGGCGCTCGGCGACGAGCTCCGGGCTGCGCCGGGTGAGCGCGCGCAGCCGTGCCAGCAGCTCGCTGAAGGCGAACGGCTTGGGCAGGTAATCGTCGGCGCCGGCATCCAGCCCCTGCACGCGGTGCTCGAGCGCCGACAGCGCCGTGACCATCAGCACGGGCGTCGAGTTGCCGCGGCGGCGCATGGTGCGCAGGACCTGCTCGCCGCTGATTCCGGGCAGCATTTGATCGAGCAGTACAACGTCGTAGCTGTGCTGGCCGGTCAGCTCGAGCGCGGTCTCACCATCGGCCGCAACGTCAACCGCGTAGCGCTCAGCGACGAGCACACGGCGCACGGCGTCGGCCATGCGCTGTTCGTCTTCGACGAGCAGAACTCGCTTCATGCCTCCCATATAGGCATTGCTGGCGGCTTCGCGCAAGGTTCAAATGGCTCTCATTAGCGAATTCACATGCTCGACTAAAGCTGGCCACATACCCGCGGCACAGACTGCGCCTCAGCAGTCATCTTTCAAGAGGAGGAGCAGCCGTGATCCACCGAATCGCATTGCTCGTGGGCGGCGCCGGCGCGGCCGGTGTTCTCGCCCTGGCGCTCAGCCTGAACGGGTCGCCACCCACCACCACAGACGCGCTCGTGCCGGTCGCGAACGACGCGAGCGCCGATCAGCTGGCGCAGGTTGCCACGGATCCCCAGGCCCAGGCCAATCCGGGCACGGACCAGAACACTCGGCCCGTCACGCAGCAGATCGACACGATCTACGTCCTGCCCGCGCCCAAGCCGGACGTCATCCATACCAACAAGCCAGCCGGCGGCAATGACAACCCCGCCGACACGCCCCGTCCGCGGGGCAACGGTGGCGACAGCGCAGCCGGTCAGGATGGCCCGGGCGATGAGGCGGACGATTCCTCCGACGACCAGGCCGGAGGGGACGATGAGCACACTGGTGGCGATCGCTCCGACGACGGCGGGTCCGACAGAAGCGGGTCCGACGGCGGCCATGAGCCGGGTGACGACTGATGGCTGCCACGGAGCCCGTCTCCGGAGGCAGGCCCGTCGCCGCTGGCCGGGAGCTGCCGCCGCGCCGTGGCGAAGCGCCAGCGCAGGCGGTGTCCCAAGCGGTAAGTGCCGGACCCGCTGAAGTCCCGCGCGTCGCGTCCGCGGGAAGGAATCGAGCACCGTCCCGGTCTCGCTCGTGCAGGCGGCGCACCCGCCCGTCGCCCGGCGAATCGGCCTGACCCGCGACCAATGCGCGTCGTCTACGGCGCCGGTGCGGTTGCGGCAATGAGCATCATGGCCGTGGGCCTGGTGCAGCCGGACTGGACCTCCACTGCCGACCCCGGCCAAACCGACGACAGCTTCAACCCGACCGACGATCCGGGCGCGATCGCGGTACTGCCTGATGGCACCAGCCCTGGCCAGGCCGATCCCACGGGTGCCGTTCGCGGCGGCAATGTGCGTCATGTCATCCGCTACGTTTATCTCAAGCCTGGCCAGACAGCGCCGCCGGGCGCCACGGTCATCTCAGCGAGCGCGCCGCCGCGCGTCGTGCGCAACCCCCAGTCGAACCCCGACCCGACGGCCACGCCGCGGCCCCGTAGCGGTGGCGGCAACAACGGCGGTAGTGGTGGCAACGGTGGCGGTGTCGGCACCGCGCCCAGGCCCACCCAGGGTCCCGCGGCGACTCCGCGGCCCACGCCTCCGCCAACGCCCAAGCCCAAGACCC